>CBDUSV010000463.1:0-1501 GCA_965369885.1 uncultured bacterium | reverse complement strand
CCCCCTACATGAACAGCTTTTCGTCGTCCATGCCCTTGTAGAGGCCGGCGACGAATTCGCCGTAGCCGTTGTAGAGCAGCGTCGGCACCCGTTTGTTGGACCCCAGCACGCGCTCGGTGGCCTGGGACCAGCGCGGGTGGTCGACCTCGGGATTGACGTTGGCCCAGAAGCCGTATTCCCGGGGCGAGATCTTCTCCCAGAAGGTTTCCGGGCGCTTATCGGTGAAGGTGAATTTGACGATGGATTTGACCGACTTGAAGCCGTATTTCCACGGCACCGCCAGGCGCAGCGGCGAGCCGTTCTGCTTCGGCATCGGCTTGCCGTAGAGGCCGGTGGCGATGAAGGCGAGGTCATGGCGGGCCTCGGCCATGGTCAGGCCCTCGACATAGGGCCAGGGATACCAGAACTGCTTCTGCCCCGAGGCCATCTTGGCATCGTGGAAGGTCTCCATGCGGAGATATTTGGCCCCACCCAGGGGCTTGGCGAAATCGACCAGGGATTTGAGCGCGAAGCCCGACCACGGCACCGCCATCGACCACGCCTCGACGCAGCGGTGGCGGTAGAGCCGTTCCTCCAGGGGCATGCGGCGCAACAGATCGTCGATGGAGATGGTCATCTTCTTCTCCACCATGCCGTCGAGGGTGACGGTCCAGGGCCGGATCACCAGGGCCTTGGCGGCGCGGCTGATCTGCTTGTGGGAGCCGAATTCATAGAAATTGTTGTAGGTGATGGCCTCGGCCTCCGCCGTCACCGGGCGGTCGAGCTTGTAGCGCGGATTGCGCTTCACCGGGTAGAGGCCTGTGGTGGGATCGGGCGGGTTCGCCGCCTTTGCCGTGCCGTTGGCGGACTTAGCCGCGCCCTCGTCCTCGCCACAGGCGGCGAGCAGCCACGGCGAGGTGGCGGCCAGGATCGGGCCCGCCGCCAGGGTCTTGGCCAGGCGGCGGCGGTCATGGAACACGGCTTCCGGCGTCGCCGCGCTTTCAGGAAGCTCCCAGGCCCTGTTGCGCTTGATCAGCATGATTTCAGTCTCCCCGCAATGTCACCGTGGAATCAAGGCAACACATATGCAACCGGCAGCCATCATGCAAGCACGCGCCGGTCATTTGGGGTCAATTGAAAGTGATCATGCCGTGATAGAAGTGTGACTTATCTATGATTTATTTCAGGCCTCGGCCAGGGCCTCGAAATCTTCCTTGAAGGCGCCGCATTCGGGGCACCACCAATCCTTCGACAGGTCCTCGAACGAGATGCCGCGCTGGATGCCGCCTTCATGGTCTCCCTTGGCCGGATCGAAGATGTAATCGCAAACCGTACAAAAGTGTTTTTGCATTTTTTATTCCCCCCTTACACACATCAACAACCCAATTGGCCCCCAATTGACCTCCAATTAACCAAGGACCGATTGGAAACTCATGACCGGCCGCTATTGCTAGCTGCTCGCGGCCTGGCGGTCTTCGATGACTTGATCGGCCTCTCTGCCGGTGAACTCCTGGAGATGGTC
>CBDUSV010000462.1:0-1503 GCA_965369885.1 uncultured bacterium | reverse complement strand
CCTTGCACTTTATATGTGGCTGGTGATCATCTGGGTGGTCATGAGCTGGCTGACCTCGTTCAATGTCGTCAACACCCACAACCGCTTCGTCCATCTGCTCAATGATTTCCTCTACCGCATTACCGAACCGGCGTTGCGTCAGATTCGCCGGGTGATCCCCCTGATCGGCGGCTTCGATATCACGCCGGTGGTTCTCATCCTGTTGATCTATTTCCTGCGCAATTTGATGCGGGAATATCTTTTTTTCTAGGTGTGTCCTTTCCAACGCGCCGTGATAACCGCAACCGAACCTTTCCCGTTTCAGCGCACCCCGGATGGTGTTTCCATTGCCGTGCGCCTAAAACCACGGGCGAGACACAGCCGCATCGAAGGCGTCTCCCGCCGTGCCGACGGCCCAGCCATGCTCCGGGTCTCGGTCACTGCCGTGCCCGAAAGAGGCAAGGCCAACGCCCAACTGATCAAGCTGTTGGCGAAGGAATGGAAAATGGCGCAACGGGATATCTCGATCCTCTCGGGCCAGCACAGCCGCAACAAGGTGGTGTTGATCGCGGGAGAAACCCTGGTGCTGATGGCCCGGCTCGATGGCTGGGCGCGGGATAAGGCGTGAAGGGGTCATGACTTCGGCAACACTCATCGACGGCAAGGCCTGCGCCGAACGGCTCAGCAAAGATCTTGCCGTGCGCGCCCGCGACCTTGCCGATGCCCACGGCCTCAAGCCCACCCTGGCGGCGGTGTTGGTGGGCGAAGACCCGGCCAGCCAGATCTATGTGCGCAACAAGGGCCGGGCCGCCGAGGCGGCGGGGCTCGGCACCATCACCCACAATCTGCCCGACGCCACCGGGGCCGCCGAACTCCTTGATCTCGTCCATGAACTTAACCGGGACCCGGATATCCACGGCATCCTGGTGCAGATGCCCCTGCCCGGCCATATCGTGCCCTCGGCGGTGATCGACGCCATCGATCCGGCCAAGGATGTGGACGGGTTCCACACCATGAATGTGGGCCGGCTGGTGACCGGCGCCAATGCGGGCTTCATTCCCTGCACCGCCGCCGGCTGTTTGATCCTGTTGCATGAGGTCTTGGATGATTTGACCGGCCTCGACGCCGTTGTGCTGGGCCGCTCGAACATCGTCGGCAAGCCGGTGGCGAGCCTGCTGCTTGGCCAGAATTGCACCGTCACCATGGCCCATTCGCGCACCCGCGGCCTGGCCGCACATATTCGCCGCGCCGACATCTTGATCGCCGCCTGTGGCCAGCCGGGCCTGGTCAAGGGCGATTGGATCAAGCCCGGCGCCACCGTCATCGATGTCGGCATCAACCGCGTCGAAACTGAGGACGGCAAAACCAGGCTGGTTGGCGATGTGGACTTCGCCGCCGCCAGAGAGGTCGCCGGCGCCATCACGCCGGTTCCCGGCGGCGTCGGCCCCATGACCATCGCGTGCCTGCTGCAAAACACCTTCGACGCCTGCTGCCGCCAAGAGGGCATTGAGGTTCCGGATTGAC
>CBDUSV010000461.1:0-1526 GCA_965369885.1 uncultured bacterium | reverse complement strand
AGGGGTAGCGCACCGGGATGCGGCCCTGGGGCGGGCTTTCCCACACCGGGCGCAGGTTGGCCGCCCGCGCCGATAAGCCCTCGGCCTGGTTGCGGCGCGGCTGGGTTTCCTCGCCATAGGGCTGATAGAACCCCTGATTGAGGGCCACCATCAGGGGAATGTCGAGGACATCGAGCCACGCCGCCCTCTCATCGGATTCATTGTGATGGTCGTGCCAGGTCCAGCCCGGCGTCAGCACCAGATCGAAATCCTCCATGGCGCAGACCTCGCCCTCGACCACGGTATAAAGACGGTCATTGCCCTCGATGACGAAACGCAGTGCGGCGATGGAATGGCGGTGGGCCCACGCCACCTCGCCCGGCATGATCATCTGCACCCCCATGGCGAGGGTGTGGGTGGTGCCGCGCTTGAGGCCCGGATTGTTGAACATCAGGCTGCGCCGGGCGGTAAAGCTTTCCGGCATGACGCGGCAGGCTTCGTCGAGATAGCCCGCCACATCGCCCCACTTCCACAAATGGGGCTCACCGGCGGGGCGGGGCCCGTCGAGGGACTGCATAAGGAAGGCGTCCGACGTCCACTGGCCATAGATGTTGGCCTTGGCCAGCTTGTCGTCGAACGCTTTCAGTGCATCATCAGTCATGGCCGCACCTTCAGGCTGCCCCCGGGCTACTTGTTTTTCTTCTTGCGCAATTTCGCGTCGAAGCCCTGGGCGGTGAGCACCTTGGCCCTGGCGATCACCTCCTTCGACGACGACAGATAGAGCCGGGCGATCAGGTTTTGCACCTCCGACCCGGTCATCGGGTTGAGGTCCATGCGGCGCTTGGCCGCCTCGGCCCTGAAACCGGCATCCTTCATGGTCTTGTTGAAGGCCTTGCGCAATGCGTTCAGCCGGTCATGGGGTATGCCCGGCGGCGCCAGATAGGGCCGGCCCATTTCCGACGGCCCCAGCAACAGCTTGATGGCGGTTCTGTCGAGCTTCGACTTCACCACGTCCAGGATATTGGGCACGTTGGGCAGTTCGGGATGGCGGCGCAGCCCCATCTGCATCAAAATGTTGATCTTCTTGTCGCGCAGCCAGTCGGCCTTGGCATTCTTGAGCGATCCCCAGGACACCCCGGCGCGGCCCTGGACCTCGCCGCGTTCGATGGCGAGATTGATGCCGCGGGTCCCCTTATAGCCGGTGATGACCTTGAACTTGGCGCCCAAGGCGACCTTGAAGACGCTGGTGAAATTGGTGATCTGGGCGCCGCGTCCCGACGTGCCCACCACCATTTCGCGCTTGAGCACATCGTCGAAGGTCTTGAATGGGGTGGTGTGCCAGGCGATGGTGACGCCGACCTCCTTGTTGGCCGAGCCGACATATTTGAACTTGCGGCCGTCGAAGCGCGCCCCCTTGATGTCGAACAGCGGCATGATCGGCACGAAACGGTGGCCGGTGCCGAACGCGGAGCCGTCCTTGGGCGCGACGTTATAGAGGAAATTGTAGGCCTTGAGGCTGCCGGCGCCGGGCATGTTCTGGACGATGA
>CBDUSV010000460.1:0-1537 GCA_965369885.1 uncultured bacterium | reverse complement strand
AGCTCACGCCGAGCCCCATCAGCGCCGCGAGACGGATCGAGGGGCGGCAGTAATCGGTGAACACTAAGAAGGTGCCGCCATAGGGGATCACCCCCTTGTGCAGGGCCAGGCCGTTCATCACCGCGGCCATGGCGTGTTCGCGCACGCCGTAATAAATGTAGCGTCCGGAGAAATCATCGGCCGAGATCGGCGATTGGGCCCGGGTCAAGGTGTTGTTGGACCCGGTGAGGTCGGCGGAGCCGCCGATCATCTGGGGGATGCGTTCGGTCAGGATCTCCAAGATCTCCTGGGACGCCTTGCGGGTCGCCCATTTGGGAGGATCGGCATCCAGCGCGCGTTTGAATTCGCCGACGGCGTCATCCGCTGCCGCCGCCACGTCACCGGTCATCAGCGCATCGAAGCGTTGGCGGGTCTCATCATCCAGGCCATCCATATGGGCCCGCCATTCGCCGTTGGCGCCTTGCCCGCGGGCGCCTGCCGCGCGCCAGGTCTCGATAATTTCATCGGGCACGGTGAATGGCGCGTGGGGCCAGCCCAGCGCCTCGCGGGCGCCCGCGATCTCATCGCCACCCAACGGCGCCCCATGGGTCGCCGAGGTTCCCGCCTTGCCTGGCGCGCCGAACCCGATGGTGGTCTTGCATGCGATCAGCGACGGCGCATCGCTTTGCCGCGCGGCGGCGATGGCGGTGGCGATGGCGTCGGCGTCATGGCCGTCGACGGCGGCGACATCCCAGCCATAGGCGCGAAACCGCGCCAGGTGATCGTCCGACACGGTGAGCGAGGTCGGGCCGTCGATACAGATTCCATTGTCATCGAACAGGACGATCAGCTTGGATAGCCCAAGGTGCCCCGCCAGGGACGCCGCTTCGTGGCTGATGCCCTCCATCAGGCAGCCATCGCCGACAATGACGTAGGTGTAATGGTCGGCCACTTCGGCGCCGAAGCGCGCCGCCATCAGCCGTTCGCCCAGCGCCATGCCGACGCCATTGGCAAAACCCTGGCCGAGCGGGCCGGTGGTGGTCTCGATGCCCTTGGCGGCGCCGTATTCGGGATGGCCGGCGGTGCGGCTTCCCAGTTGGCGGAAGCGCTTGATCTCGTCGATGGTGATGTCGCCGTAACCGGTGAGGTAAAGCAGCCCATAGAGCAGCATCGAGCCATGGCCCGCCGACAGCACGAAGCGGTCGCGGTCGGGCCAATCCGGATCCGACGCGTCATATTTGAGAAAGCGGGTGAACAGCACGGTGGCCATATCGGCCGCGCCCATGGGCATGCCGGGATGACCCGACTTGGCCTGTTCCACCGCATCCATGGCGAGAAAACGCAGCGCGTTGGCCATGTCGTCATGGGCCACGCCCAGAACTTCACCTTCCGGCAACCGATCACCTCCCGATGAGACCGCTGATAACGGTGCGGTCGGCGCCCACGCCGGCCGGCCAATTTGCCGGCAACGAAGACACTGGTTGATAAGCAATCGAACGCCGATAGGCAACGGTGAATTGGCGCGAGGGTTCGACTTTATGCAAACATGGACAACACC
>CBDUSV010000459.1:0-1584 GCA_965369885.1 uncultured bacterium | reverse complement strand
TCCTCAACCGCGTACTATTCCGGCGCGTCGTGCCATTGCCCCTAATTCAATGGCATCTGGCTCAATTGGGCCAAGGGTGGCAATTGGAAGGCCGGATTTTGTGATGGTAAAAACTTTTCCGAGTGCGGCTTGCATCAGTATGTCGCCGGGCGTTTTCCGCAATTCCATAGCCGTTATCGTCTCAATTTGGCCTTCGAGATTGACAATTCCTGTCAGGATTTTATGTGGCATCTGTGCCCTCCTTTGGTTTCCCGGCCATGGTCCTTGTCGTCCATGATCCATCCGTCAACGATATGGGCCAGCTCCGATATTGAGTTCTTCTTGTCCTTGCCGCGACCAGGAACCCCATGGCGCGACATCCGCCAGCCAATCAGGACTTCATAGGCTTGGGCGCCGCGCTCCCTGGCCCGCTTGTGCCAGCGGTCGCGGTGGCCGGCGCAGCAGAACACTTGATCTATCCTGCCGACGCGGAAGGTTTCGCCACATTCCTTGCACGAGCGCACAGGGCGTTCATGGGCTGCGGTGGGGGCACTATATTGGTATGGGCCTTGGTTGGGCTTAAAGCGTGTCATGCTTTTGTGTATCCACGTTTAAAGGGTCGGGGAGGGTTATCCAACTGTTCGCCCTCCCCTTCCCCCTTCGACACGGGCCACCGGCAAGGACCAGACCAACCGGTGTGGAGTAGATGCCCGCAGCGAACTCTATGAGGACCAGCCCCCTTGAGCTGGATTGAAGGCCCCGGCTGGGCCGGTGGCTGATCCCGGAGCCATCAGCAATTTGACTTCCTGATCATCGCGGCGGAACTCACGCAGGATCATTTGCAGCCGATCGGCTGGGTTGACCTCGCGGCGGCGTTTGATGGTCTCCCATTGAGCCGAGCGCAACAGGTAATCAAGGAAGCGCAGCGGCATCAAATAAACCCAATCGTCACCGTCCGGATTTTCGACCTTGATTTCCACATCGAGCTTGGGTTCGACATAGGTTTTCATGCGGTCCTGATAGGCCGCGATCATGGTCTTGTCCGGCCCCAGCATCTCGCCTTCGCCCGGCGACCCAGGTTGGCCCGAGGGATGTCCCGGCGTGATGTCGCCAAGTTGCATCCTGGCCAAGTTCAAGGCGTCCGCTTCCGAAAGCCCGTTGTACTCGACATAGTAGTTTGCCCGCGCCAAGACCGTATCGGGCAACTCAGGCTGGGGCTCCGGCTCTGTTTCGGGGGTCCGCCCATCCAACACATCGGTAGCCGTGAACGGCTTGGGCGGGATGAAGTTGTCCGCCTCATCGACATGGACTTCACCGGCAAGCAAGGTGCCTTCGGTGATGCAGCTATCACCATGGCGCGTTCTAAGCATGGCAATGATTTCATCCGTCCGAAACCCCAAACTCTTCGATTGACAGAATTGTTCGGCGACATGTTGGTTTGAAGCACGGGCGTGGTGGACATAGCTTCCGTCCTCCATCCGCTCGCCAATCATGCGATCAGGGCCACCGGGGTGGCTGACCACATAACTGCCGGGGGCATCCTCGGTCGCCGGGTCCTGATCAGTGCCTTCCATCGAGGCTCCAGGGGTAGACCCCGCGTCCTCT
>CBDUSV010000458.1:0-1611 GCA_965369885.1 uncultured bacterium | reverse complement strand
CCGGTGACCTCATCGACGCCAAGCTCGGACAGCGGCTCGCGGCGGAGGATGGTGACGGTGGAGCCGGCTTCCGGTCCCTGGTTCGGGCCCTGATCCGGGCCCCGGGGGGCGCACAGCGCCGGGTCGGACGCGTTTGAGAACAGCACCACCGTCGGGCAGCCCACGGCGGCGATCAGATGCATGGGGCCGGTGTCATTGCCAAGGGCGCACTTGGCGCCACGGGCAAGGGTGATGATGTCGGCCGGGGAGGTCTCGCCACAAAGATTGCGCGCGCTGGGCACGGCGGCGGCGATTTGATCCAGCACATCGCGTTCTTCGGCGCCACCGAGCAGTGCCGGCGCCACGCCGCGTTCCACCAGCCATTGGGCGGCCGAAGTGAAGTGCGCCGCCGGCCAGCGTTTGCGTGGCCGGTGGGGCGCCCCGCCGGGGACCACAAGTGCATAGGCCGCCTCGTCACCCACAGTCCCCAGGCCGAAGCGCGAGACGTCGGCCCGGGCCCAGGCGAGATCGGCGAAGGGCACGTCCGGGATGCCGGCGATGGCAAGCTGTTCGGCGTGGCGTTCCACCGTGTGCATGGCATGGCGGTTGGGATTGTCGTGGCGGTGCGAACAGCCCCGGGCGATGCCCGACCATTCTACCTCCCGTCCGCCGAACGCTGCGCCGAAGAGCGGGCCGAACACCGGCCCCATGGCATGGAAATAGGCGTTGGAGCGGTCCGCTGTCTGTAAATCATAAACCCGCTCGAAGCCGGCGGCGTTAAGCCGGCGCACCAGATCGAAACAGGCCTTGAGGCGCCACAGCGAAGGGCGGCTGTCGGTCCAGACCTCGTCGAAATAGCCGCAGTCCCGGCCAAGCCCGGCCAGCGAGGCGATGGTGAGAAGGGTGATATGGGCCTCCGGGTGATGGCGCCGGATGGCGGCGAAGGGGCCCATGGCGAGGACAAAATCGCCAAGCGCCCCCAACTTGATCACCAGGATTCGCGTCATGGAACGCCGGCGGCTTGTTCGCCTTTGACCGCACCAGGGGTGGGCGCACCAAGGGATTGCTCGTCGGGCGCCAGCACCTCCCGGTAGACCGCAAGGGTTTCCCGGCACATGCGCTCCTTGGTGAAATTTTCCCGGATATGGGCCATTGCAAGGCGCGCCAGCTTTTCGCGGGTATCGGGCTCAAGGGATAGGGCGTTGTCGAGCGCCTTGGCCAGGGCGCCGGCATCTCTCGGCGGCACCAACAACGCGGTCTTCCCGGCGATCACGGTCTCCGAGGCGCCGCCATGGTCGGTGGCCACCACCGGGCGGCCCATGGCCTGGGCCTCGGTGATGACGCGGCCGAAGGCCTCGGGCCGGATCGAAGCGGACACCACCACGTCGGACAGCATGTAGACCGCCGGCATGTCCTGGCAATGGCCGACCAGCTGCACCACATCGCCAAGACCGGTGGCGACGATCAGGCTTTCGAGATCGCGCCGGAAGGCGGGATGACCTTCATCGGTGCCGACGACCAGGCAGTGGATGTCGCGGCGGTCGAGCTTGGCCAAGGCCTCGACCAGCACCCCTTGGCCTTTCCACCGGGCGAGCCTGCCCGGCATCAGGATGATGCGTTTGTCGTCGGGCA
>CBDUSV010000457.1:0-1619 GCA_965369885.1 uncultured bacterium | reverse complement strand
TGGTCTAACAGCTGATTGAGGAGTTTCTCGCTCTCGTCCGGGTCCATGTCCTCGATCGCCGACGTCATCAGCCGGTCGACGAACAGCGCCTTGCGGCCGGTTTCCGGGTGGGTCACCGCCACCGGGTGATACCAGTGGGGCGAGTCTGAGATGTCGCCCGAGGTGTCGACCTTTTCGGATCGTTTGTATTCATGGATATGGAGCGCCTTGCGCCCGGCGATCTTGCGCTTGATGTCGTCGGGCAGGGCATCGTAGGCCTTGTAGCCATTGGAGAATAGCGTGTTGCCGCCCTTTGACGGCAACTCGACGCCGAACAGGAAGGTGTATTTGTAGGGCCGCTCGGAATATCCGGAATCGATATGGAACCACATATCGCCTTCACCGAAGGCGCCGATCGGCTTGCCGTCGACCTTGATGTTGCTGACCAGAAGCGAGTAGGGGTCGGTCTGGTAGATGCCCTCGGTGGATTTCTTGAAGGCGGTGCTGACCCGCTTGCGCTCGCCGAGCTCGCCGAAATTGGCGGCGAATTTAAGCTGCTTGTCGAGGGAGAGGTCCTGGCCGCGAAACACCAACACAAGATGTTCCCGCCATGCGGCGCGGATCTCCTCGACCACGTCCGGGGTCAGGTCCTTGGTGATGTCGATGCCCGAGATCTCGGCGCCAAGGGCGGGGGAAAGCGGGGTTACGGTCAAGCCGGTCAGGGTTTCCATTTCATACCTCTGGGTCACATCTCTGGATCGAATTGTCCCATTTCCGGGTCTCGGCGGTCAAGGTGGCTAGCGCCCGGTTGAGCCCTGGCGGTCTTGCGCCGGCCATCCAGTCGGCGGATAATCGGCGAAAATCAGTGGGGGGCCAACAATTGACCGGGAGGAACGGCGATGGCGATTTCCAGTTGGCGTGGCGACATCGGGTCGATCAAGGCGACCATCCGTCCATCGAGTGGGGAGTTCAACCACCTGCTGCCCGACGGCGTCGGGGTGGTAGAACTGATGCTCGGCATGCAGCGCGGCACGGTGGACGAGTTCAAGTCGCAACTCGGCACCTATGAGGCGAGAATCCAGGAACTGGCGCCCCTGGAGCTGGCCGCGATCTTCCCGGGCGGCGCGCCGCCTTTCATGGTCCACGGCTATGAGGGCGAGGCCAAGATCGTCGGCGAGTGGGAACGCAAATACAAGGTGCCGATCTGTACCTCCGGCCAGATGCAGGTCCGCGCGCTCCGCACCCTGGGTGCCAAATCGGTCCTGGGCGCGACCTATTTCCCGCCCAAGCTGAACCAGATCTTCGCGCGCTATTTCACCGACGCCGGTTTCGAGGTGCGGGGCATGGATGGCATCGAGGTTGCCTTCGACAAGGTCCAGAACCTATCGGGCCACGTGGTCTATGCCCATATCAAGAAGAGCTTCCTCAAACACAAGGGCGCCGATGTGATCTACATGCTGGGCTCGGGCTGGCGCACCATCGGCATCATCGACATGCTGGAACAGGACCTGGGCGTGCCGGTGGTCCACCCGGTCTGCGTCAAGGTGTG
Organism: uncultured bacterium; assembly: GCA_965369885.1. Taxonomy (GTDB): domain Bacteria; phylum Pseudomonadota; class Alphaproteobacteria; order SMXQ01; family SMXQ01; genus JAZFWG01. Next base: position 91 of record CBDUSV010000457.1, on the reverse strand, counting down.
GGAGATCCAGCGCAGACTCCATATCCATGAGACCCGCACCGGCTACGGCACCCTGCTCGCCACCCTGCCCAAAAGCAAATGAGGCGAGGCC
>CBDUSV010000456.1:0-1621 GCA_965369885.1 uncultured bacterium | reverse complement strand
GCCGACCGCCGAGACCCGCAAGCCGTCGCCGCCGCCGATGGTTTTATAGTGCATTGGCCTGGCTCGTCAGCGGTCGGTCCAGTGGACGCTTTCCTTGCCGGGGTGGTAATTCCTGAGCGTGGTCGCCGGATTGCGGTTGATCAGCGGGCGGGCATACATGGGATGCAGCATGCTGCGGACCTCGTGATCGATGGAATAGACGATCTCGCCCGAATCCAGATCGGTGATGTCCTTGAAGCGGAACTGATGCTGGTTGGATTCCTGAAAAATCAGGTCCCGTTCGAGAAGCCGGTGATAGGGCGCCGAGAAATCGTGGATATAGACCTGGATATGGTTGCCGTCATAGGGCACGCGGGGCTCTTCGGTTTCGCGGAAATAGAGATACTGTTTCTCCCCCGCCTGGACCTGGGCGCAGGGTGCGCCGTCACGCTCGATAAGCTTGGAGGCGGCGCCGAAAATTTCGCGGTAGAACCGGTCGATCGCCGCCGATGACCCCACCGGGGTATCGAACTCCACATAGGCCATGCCGAGACCCATCTCCCCGAACTGCTCCTCATCGGGGCTGTGGCAATTCAAGCGGTTGCCCCAAGGGCACGTGGTCTCGACGCATTCGTTGGTTTCGCGGAAATCGAACCGGGTGCCGGCGAGCTTCTCGCGCACGGATTCCAGCCTGGCCAGCAAAGCCTCGCGGTCGGGGATGACAAGGCCGGTGACACCCTGGATGACCTGGGGCTCCTTGGTCGGCAGGTGGAACTGGCTGAAGCCGACATTGACCCACATGTTGGTGGTGTCGGTCATGATGTAGGGATCGCGGGTGAGGCCAAGGCCGGTCATGTAAAACGCCGTCGACAGCCCCTGGTCGGGAATGGTGACATTGACATGGCCGAGTTCGATAATATTGCCGAGATCCTCGGTGGTGCGGTCGTAAAGTTGTTCCATTGGGCCCTCCCGTTTTTGCTTACTCGTAGAATTCGCCTTCGCGGACGACGATCTTGCGGGGGCGGTTGTTTTCCGCCGAAGTGGACTCGATTTGCTTGCCGTGGAGGCCGAGCCGCACCTCCGGGTCGCCTTCGTCCTTGGCCAGCGAAGTGATCCGCATCAACACCAGCGGCTCGTAGCCGGAATTCTGGAAGCAGTAATAGGCCCCGGACGGCAACATGATGCCTTCATTGCGGCCAAGATCCATCACCCCGCCATCGGGGAAACGGTAGCAGGCCTGGCCCTGGAGGACGATGAAGCTGTGGTCCTGGTGGTGGTGGGCGTGCATGGCGTTCTCACCGCCCTGGGCCGAATAACAGCGGATCTGGATCCTGAGATTGTCGGTCTCGGCCAGAAGATTGGTCTTGCTGCCCTTGTCGAGAAGCTCGATCCGCATCTTGAAGCGCGAAGGCTGGGGCGCTTTCGAGAGATCGATATCCGGAGATACGGCTGGATCAACGCCGGGGCTTAATTGGCTGTCCGTCATGGTTTCCCCCCTGGGGTTGGGTTGGGTCGGTTTTTATAAGTTGCCGCCAATGTTATTCCGATCCGGATATGGTAGCTAGGGTCTATACACATAAAAGGTTACGGCGCTGGTTTGCCGGGATTGACCCGGTTTTAGGAGCGAGGACGCAGGACATGC
>CBDUSV010000455.1:0-1622 GCA_965369885.1 uncultured bacterium | reverse complement strand
TCATCACCAATGGGCTGGCGACCATCCTGATCGGCATCGCGGTGGCGGATTCCATCCACATCATGAGCCAGGTCTACGAGGAGCGTGTCCGCGAACCCGATATGCCGCGGCGCGATATCGTCCGGCGCGCCATGATCAAGATGTGGAAGCCGATCACGCTGACCACGATCACGACGATTGCCGGGTTCGCCGGGTTGTGGCTGGGCGCCGCCATGCCGCCGATGCAGTTCTTCGGTCTTTTCGCGGCCATCGGTGTCTTCGCCGCCTGGATTTATTCAATTTTCTTCCTGCCCGCGGCGCTCACGCTTTTTCCCTTTAAGCCGAGCAAGCTGTTCCGGGCAGCGAACTCCAATGATCGCTATGGCGCGGCCCTGAAACGCCTTGGCGGTGCGGCGCTCAGGAAGCCCCGCCTGACGCTGGTCATTGCCGCCGTTATTGCAGTGGCCGGCATTGCCGGCACGTCCCGGGTCATTGTCCAGGAAGCACAGATCGAGAATTTCCAGACCGACGAGCCCATCTATATCGCGGACAAGGAGATAAACCGCCGTATGGACGGCACCTATTTCCTCGATATCGTCGTGGAGACTGACGAGATCGAGGGGCTGTTTCGCCCCGATCACCTGCGACGCATTGAGGCCCTGCAGACCTACGTCGAGCAATTCCCGGCGGTCCGCGGCTCAACCTCGGTCGTTGATTACATCAAGCAGATGCACAAGGCGGTGAACGAGAACCGCGAGGAATTTTATTCGATCCCCGATGACGAGTTTCTCATTGCCCAGCTGTTCCTGCTCTATTCGGCCTCGGGCGACCCCGACGATTTCGAGGACAAGATCGATACTGATTATGCCCAGGCCAATGTCCGCTTCAATTTGCATGTTGCCGATTACCAACTGCTGAAAGAACTCGTGCCAACCATCCAGACCTACGTGGACAACCGGTTCAACACAGACGAAATCCGGGCCAATCTCTCGGGCCGTGTTATGGTCAATTACACTTGGCTGAAGACCATCGGCGACAACCATGTGCGCAGCCTTCTCTTGTCGCTGATCTTCGTCTGGATTGCCGCAGCCGTTGTCTTTCGTTCAATCTTAGCTGGTGCGTTGTCACTGATCCCGGTCGGCATGGCCCTCCTGCTTGTCTATGCGGTGATGGGCTTCAGCGGCATCTGGCTGGGCATCGGCACGTCCATGTTTGCGGCCATCGCCATTGGCCTCGGCATCGACTTTGCCATCCACACCCTCGACCGCATGAAGGAACTGATCATGACAAGACAAGGAAATTATGACCAACGCCTGGCCGATCTCTTTCCCTCCACAGGCCGCGCATTGTTCTTTAACTTCGCCGCCCTGGCGCTGGGCTTCATGGTGCTGAGCAGCAGTGCAGTGCCGCCGCTGATCAAGTTTGGCATGTTGGTTGCCGTCGCGGTCTCAACCGCCTTCATCGCCAGCATGACCATCCTGCCCGCCATCGGCAAAATCCTGCGGCCCGCCTTCCTCTTCCCCCGCGAAGAGATTGGCGGCGGAGGCGCACGGGCGTCCGCCGTGGCAACCGCAGGATCGGTGGTCTTGCTGGTGGCAACCGTCTCTGCATTGTTCGTGAGCTTCGCCAGGGCCGATGAAGTT
>CBDUSV010000454.1:0-1702 GCA_965369885.1 uncultured bacterium | reverse complement strand
ACCATCCAGGAGATCAACGAGATCGCCACCTCGATTGCCTCGGCGGTCGAGCAGCAAGGCGCCGCGACCCAGGAAATCGCCCGCAACGCCCAGGAGGCAGCCGCGGGCACCCAGGAGGTCTCCTCCAACATTTCCGGTGTCACCACGGCGGCGGCTGAAACCGGCGCCGCGGCGGAGCAGATGAAGGGCGCCTCGGCCAGCCTTTCACAGGAAGCCGAGAAACTGGGCAAGGAAGTCGAACAGTTCCTGGCCGAAATCAAGGCAGCGTAAAGACACCCCTAACCAGCCCCATATTGAGGACCATTTCGATGAAAAAGACCCTTTCGCCATTGACAAGACCCATCTTTTTCATCGCGGTCCTCCTTATGGGGTTGGGGGGTGGTTTCAACACTGCCAGTGCCGTCGAGCTTGGCCTGACGCCTTCTCACGTGGTCTCGCTGTGGACCAACACCAACAGCGCGTTGGTGACCATGGCCGGGATTGTCAGCAAAGACTCCTCGGTTGCTGAGAAGGTCAAGGCCACCAAGCCCCTGAACTTTACCGGCAAGAAGCCTTCCGACGTGTTGAAACGCGTCGCCGAATTCCGCGAAAAGCTCGATCGCTTGCGCAAAAAAGGTTCATTGCCGCCCACCAAGCGCTATCAGCAAGGCAAGGGCATCATCACCCCTTCCGTGGTGTTCCTCAATTCCGGCCATGTGCTGGATGCCACCGTGCACTGGGTGATCAAAAACTCCGGCAAGGACCAGCTGGTGAGCCCGTTCTATATTCGCCACGATATCTCGGGCAAGACCCCGTCCCACGCTTTCGCCATGGTCGATCTCGCCAACCGGCGCATCGACATGATCCTGGTCAATTAATTCAACCAACGGCAATTCCTTCCTAAGGAGCTTCCAGATGCTCGCCATTATCAAAAATCTGAAGATCAAGGCCATCGGCACCGCCATCGCCATCTTGCTGACGATCATGGGCGTGGCCGTCATCGCCACCTCGGTCTACACCCTCAACGAGGTCGGCGGTATCGGCAAGAGCTGGGAAAGCTTCGACAAGGGCCCCGCCTCCAAGGTCGCCATTCTGAACGAACTGCGTGGCGCCGTCGGCTATGGCGGCATGGTCCACAACTTCAAGAATTTCGTTCTCCGCATGGACCGCCCGCGCATCGTCAAGATCCAGGGAAACATCCGCGAAGCGACGGTGGCGCTCACCGCCTATCAGGCGTTGGGCGTCAATGACAAGGAAAAGGCCGCCTTGAAGGACATCGGCATGGTCGTCGGCCAATATGCCGATGCGGTCGCCGTGGCCGAGAAGATTGCCAGCGAGGGCGGCACCCCCCGCGACATCGACAAGGCGGTCAAGATCAGCGACAAGCCGGCCCTGATGGGCATGGCGGTGCTGGATGCCGAGAACCTGAAGGCGCGGCAAATGATTTCGAAGGAGGTCTATGGCTCGGTGGCCTCGGTCTCGAAATTCCTGACCATAAGCACCACGGCAGTCGGCCTTCTTATTGTCGGGCTGATCGGGCTGTTCCTGTGGTTCGCGCGCGCCCGCATCGCCACCCCCCTGACGGAGATCGGCAACACCATGACGAAACTCGCCGATGGGGATAATACGGTCGAAATCCCAGCCCTCGACCGCACCGACGAGATCGGCGAGATGGCGGCGGCGGTCCAGGTCTTCAAGGAAAACGCCATCGAGGCCGAACGCA
>CBDUSV010000453.1:0-1709 GCA_965369885.1 uncultured bacterium | reverse complement strand
AGGACCAGCGCCGCGGTGGCGCAGATCATCCCTGTACGGAACCATTTTTTCATTGAAAGCCTCCTCGAATTGATGTGTGGCCACAAAGGCTCCCAAACCCTCGCGGCCCAGTTATCCCCCAGAAAGGCGGAGATTGCCCAAGCTTGCCCCCCCTGGCAAGAACAATTATCGTCTAAGCCCCCAGGTATCAAAGGGTTTTTCGCAGGGCATGGCGCCACTTGCAATTGGCCGGGGTCACGCTATAACGCGCGAGGCTTCAACCCGAAAGGCAGCCATGGCGGCAATCCAATCCCTTTGCGTTTTCTGCGGATCCCAGGTGGGCACGGATCCGGCCCATAAGCGCCACGCCGGTGAACTCGGCACTTTGCTGGGCAGCCACGGCATCGATCTGGTCTATGGCGGCGGTGGCATCGGGCTCATGGGGGTGATCGCCGATGCGGCGCTGGCCGCCGGCGGCCGGGTCATCGGCGTCATCCCAAAGACCCTTTCAGGTGTCGAGATCGCCCACCAGCACATCACCGAGCTGGTTGTGGTCGAGGGCATGGACCAGCGCAAATCGGCCATGATCGGCCGCGCCGATGGCTTCGTGATCCTGCCCGGCGGCCTTGGCACCCTGGACGAGGCCTTCGAGGTCATCACCTGGAAGCAGCTCGGCTTCCATGACAAACCCATCGTCGTGTTGGATGGGGATGGCTATTGGGCTCCGTTCCTCGCCCTGGTGGACCACACCATCGCCCAGGGCTTCACCCACCCCGAGGCGGCGGAGCTGTTCCAGGTGGTAGACAGCGTGGACGCCATACTGGCAGCCCTCCAGGGGACGCCGGAACAGCCCTGATCGCCGCCAGCCACGTCTTGCGCTCGGGGGCTAGGATGGTATGTTGCGCCGGCGAAATCGCGGCAGCTTTCATAAGAGAATTTTGGAGAACATTTGATGGCAAAGATTAAGGTCGCCAACCCCGTCATTGAGATCGACGGCGACGAGATGGCACGGATCATGTGGGCGTTCATCAAGGAAAAGCTGATCCTGCCCTACCTTGATATCGATCTCAAATATTACGACCTGGGCATGGAGAAGCGCGACGAAACCGACGACCAGATCACCATCGATGCCGCCGAGGCCATCAAGGAATACCGGGTCGGCGTCAAATGCGCCACCATCACCCCCGACGAAGGCCGGGTCGAGGAGTTCGGCCTCAAGGCCATGTACCGTTCGCCCAACGGCACCATCCGCAACATCCTCAACGGCACCGTGTTCCGCGAGCCCATCATCTGCAAGAACGTGCCGCGGCTGGTGCCGGGCTGGACCAAGCCCATCGTCATCGGCCGCCACGCCTATGGCGACCAGTACCGCGCCACCGATTTCCTGGTTCCGGGCAAGGGCAAGCTCTATCTTGAATTCGTCCCCGAAGACGGCGGCGAGAGCATCAAGCGCGAGGTCTTCGACTTCCCGGCACCGGGCATGGCCATGAGCATGTACAATCTGGACGAATCGGTCCGCGGCTTCGCGCGCTCGTGTTTCAACTATGCGCTGCGCCGGAAATTTCCGGTCTATCTGTCGACCAAGAACACCATCCTCAAGGTCTATGACGGCCGCTTCAAGGACCTCTTCCAGGAGATCTTCGACGCGGAATTCGCCGACCGGTTCAAGGAAAATGACCTGACCTACGAGCACCGGCTGATCGACGACATGGTGGCGGCGGCGATGAAAT
>CBDUSV010000452.1:0-1730 GCA_965369885.1 uncultured bacterium | reverse complement strand
GTTCGACCAGCCTGTCACCCACATGGTGCTCTCGCATCACCATGATGATCATGCCTCAGGTGGCGAGTCCTGGGGCGACATTAAGGTCATCGCCCATGAGAACACCAAGGCACATATCGAAGCCGGTGATGTGCAGACGGCGATGCCGACCAAGACCTTTGCCGATAAGCATGCGTTCTCGGTTGGCGGCAAGGACTTCGAGCTGACTTATTTGGGCGAGGGCCATTCGGATGATCTGATCGCGATGGTCGTGCGCCCGGAGAATGTGGCCTTCGTGGTCGATGTCGTCTCACCCAAAAGCGTGCCCTGGCGCGATTTTCCCCACACCGACATCAATGGAATGATCGATCAGATTAAGAGGGTCGAAGCGCTTGATTTCGACATCATGGCACCGGGCCACAGTGTGATCGGCACCAAGCAAGACGCGACGAACGTTCGGGTCTACATCGAAGAAATGCGGGATGCTGTGAAGGTCGCCCTCGACAACGGTCAATCGGAGGTGGAGATCATCGCTTCGGACATTGGGACCGACTATAAGGAATGGGTGACCTACGATATGTGGCGCGATCTCAACATCCAGGGGATGATCCGCTGGCTGAAGAAGACGGGCCAGGCCGGATGATCGGCGACCCAAGATAGTCGGGCCCGGCGCCAACAGCCCATGTAGAGCACTTCGGGCCGACAACTCCGTTCGCCAGATCGGGTCATTATCATCGTTTGTCATGGCAATGCAGTGGCTGGTCAGGGTCAAACCATTGCATCCAACAACCGGGTGAATCGGGACCGTTCCGCCCCGGAATTGCCGGTTCGGCCTTCACGCCCGGAGTTGGGGCGACAACGGACCAAGTTTCGGCGGCCTCCATAGGCGCATTTGTAGCCAATAGGCGAAATTCGAAACCCGGGTCAAACTGCCAGAATTAGCCCTTCGATTCGCTCCAGAGAATGCTGTCATCTTGGCGATGGAATGGAGGTACGATTTCCACAAACTTGGCGGTCGTCTGGGGAATGCCGGACGGGAAGGACCCACCCCTCGCATTGGCGCGACGGCCGAGATCCTCGCATGGAAGCACGGCCAAGTCTTCAAGCTCTTCCGCGAGCGGTCGCCCTATCACGGACACGAACTGGCCGCGACGCGGGCCGCTTCCGCCACCGCCCACCCCGTGCCGGCGCTGAAGTCGGTCACAACGGCTCAATACCGCGGCGCCAAATTTCTCCCCCGCTCATGGTGCGACGGCCCTAAAGCCGCCCGCGCCAGACAGCCGCCGCCAGGAGGTAGAGCACGACCGCGAGCGCTACGACGGCGGTGAAGCCGAATTCTATGGCGAGGAGCGTCGCCAGGACCGCGCTCACGACCGAGGCGCAGCCGTTGATGCCCCAAGCCCAGGGCACCAGCTGCGGCAGCTCGCGCCCGACCCGCGCCAGGCCCAGGGGAAACGGCATGCCCATGCAGAACGCGAGCGGCGCGATGGCGGCCACGGCCAGTGGCAGCTTGAACTCGATCGACAGGGTGACCATAAACTCGGTCATGGGCGCGAGCGCCACCAGATAGGCGAGCGTGATGGCCGCGATCGCCGCGACCGCGGCCTCGACCGCCGAGACCCGGCCGCCCTCGGGCAGGCGCGCGGCCAGGCGTGGGCTCAACCCCGCCCCCAAGCCGGCGAACACCAGGAAGGCGGCGAGCACCACGGCGACGGCATAGAGCGGGTGGCCGAGGAACAGCGTAAGGCGCT
>CBDUSV010000451.1:0-1739 GCA_965369885.1 uncultured bacterium | reverse complement strand
CCGAATACGCCATCGTCGGCCATCCGGTGGCGCGGATCGATCTTCCCGCCAAGCTCACCGGCGAGGCCAGCTTCAGCCAGGATTTACGCCTGCCCGACATGGTGTTCGCCCGCGTCGTGCGGCCGCCGAGCTACGACGCCCAGCTTGTCACCGTCGACGATACGGGCACACTCGCGCTTCCCGGCGTGATCAAGGTGGTGCGCGACGGCCGTTTCCTTGCCGTCATCGCCGAGCGCGAAGACCAGGCCGTCCGCGCCCGCGAAATGCTCATCGCCGCGGCGACATGGTCGGAAGAGGCCAAGCTGCCCGATGAGGACCGCATTTTCGAGTGGCTGATCACCGCCGACACAGAGGATCACCTGGTGGTCGATGGCGTCCCCCAGGAAGGCCCGGTGCCGCCCATCGAGATCCCGGTCGGCGCCGCCGAGACCCTGGAGGCGACCTATTGCCGGCCCTACCACATGCACGGCTCGTTGGGGCCGTCGGCGGCGATGGCCCAGTTGGCCGATGGCAAGATGACGGTGTGGACCCACTCCCAGGGGGTCTATCCGTTGCAAGCCGCCCTGGCCCATGCCCTCAAGATGGACAAAGCCGACATCCGCACCGTCCATACCGACAGCGCCGGGTGTTACGGCCATAACGGCGCCGATGACGTCGCCCTTGACGCGGCGCTGCTGGCCCGCGAGGTGCCGGGGCGCCCGGTCCTGGTGCAGTGGATGCGCGAGGATGAAAACGCCTGGGAGCCCTATGGCCCCGCCATGGTGATCCAGAACCAGGCCAGCCTCGACGACCGCGGGCGCATCATCGACTGGAACCACGATGTCTACAGCACCACCCATGCGGGCCGGCCCCGGGCCAGCGCCGACCATTCCGGGCTGATCGCGGCCTGGCATGTGGCCGAGCCCATGGCCCAGACCCCGTCCGCCGCCAATATGGGCAAGGAAGCCGGGTCCCACCGCAACGCCACGCCCTATTACGACTTGCCCCGGTGCCGCATCGTCGATCACTTCATCGCTGAGCGGCCGCTCAGGGTGTCGTCCCTGCGCGGTCTCGGCACCTATACCAACCTGTTCGCCATCGAATCCTTCATGGATGAGCTGGCCCATGCCGCCGGCATCGACCCGGTGGAATTCCGCCTGCGCAATCTGTCCGACCCGCGCGCCAGGGCGGTGATTGAAACCGCTGCCGAGGCCGCCGATTGGGGCTCGGAGTGCCCCGAAGGGGTGGGCCGCGGCATCGCGTTCAATCGCTACAAGAACAGCAAATGCTACGCCGCCATCATCGTCGAGCTTGCCGTCGACCGCGCCACCGGCAAGGTCCAGCTCCAGCACGTCATCATCGCCGGCGACGCCGGCCAGATCGTCAATCCCGACGGCCTTGCCAACCAGTTGGACGGCGGTTTCATCCAGGCGGCGAGCTGGACCCTCAAGGAACGGGTCACATTCGACCGTTTCCGCACCACCAGCCTCGATTGGGAGGACTATCCCATTCTCGAATTCTCCGAGGTGCCGGAGATCGAAACCGTGCTGTTGGAACAGCCCGACGCGCCCTATCTCGGCAGTGGCGAGGGCACCCAGGGCCCGACCCCGGCGGCGATCGCCAACGCCATCTTCGCCGCCACCGGGGTGCGCATGCGCGAACTGCCCTTCACCCCCGACCGGGTCAAGCGCGAGCTTGGCTGAGGGCAAATTGCTTGCGGCGGTAAGGCGTTACTTGCTATAGGGACTCCAGCTAAGGCG
>CBDUSV010000450.1:0-1771 GCA_965369885.1 uncultured bacterium | reverse complement strand
GGCGCCGGGCTGGTGTTCGCCTGTGTCGGCAATGACGACGACGTGCGCGCGGTAACCTTAGGCGAGGGCGGTGCCTTCGACGCCATGGCAACCGGCGCCGTGTTCATCGATCACACCACCGCATCGGCCACCCTCGCCCGCGAGTTGGAGGCCGAAGCCGGCGCCAGGGGGCTCGGCTTCCTCGATGCGCCGGTATCCGGCGGTCAGGCCGGGGCGGAGGGCGGCCAGCTCACCATCATGGCCGGCGGCGGCGAGGCCACCTTCGAGAAGGCGCTCGGCGCCATGGAAAGCTATGGCCGTGCGGTGACCCTGATGGGGCCCGCCGGGTCCGGCCAGTTGACCAAGATGGTCAATCAGATCTGCATCGCCGGGCTGGTCCAGGGCCTGGCCGAGGGCTTGAATTTCGCCGCCCGCGCCGGCCTCGACGCCCACAAGGTGATCGACGTCATCTCCAAGGGCGCGGCCCAGTCCTGGCAGATGGAAAACCGCGGCCACACCATGACCGATGGCGAATTCGATTTCGGCTTCGCCGTCGATTGGATGCGCAAGGATCTGGGCATTTGCGCCCAGGAGGCCGAACGCGCCGGCGCCGACCTCACCATCACCCGCGCCATCGACCAACTTTACGCCCGGGTGCAGGAGCGCGGCGGCGGCCGCTGGGACACCTCAAGCCTGATCGATCTGCTGGCGCGGCCTTAGAGATAGGGCCTCAGGCGCCTTCCTCGGCCTTGGCCTGGTCCCACAGCGCGTCCATCTCTTCCAGGCTGGAGGCTTCGGGCGTCTTGCCCTGGGCCGCCAGCAGGGCCTCGATGCGCTTGAAGCGGCGGGTGAATTTGGCGTTGGTGCCCCTGAGTGCCGTTTCCGGATCGATGCCGGTCTTGCGCGCCAGATTGGCCGCTGCGAACAGCAGATCGCCGATCTCGTCGCGAATGCGGTCATCGGTGGCGTCAATCTCGATCTCATGGGCAAGTTCGTCCAGTTCCTCGCGGATCTTGGCAATCACCGGGGCCAGATCGGGCCAGTCGAAACCGACCCGGGCGGCGCGCTTTTGCAGCTTTTCCGCGCGCACCAGGGCCGGCAGCGCCACCGCGACCCCGTCCAAAACACTGGCAGGCTCGCCATTGCCGGGTTTTGCCGCCCTTTCATCGGCCTTGAAGCCTTCCCAGGCCGTGGTCTGGGCCTCGGCATTGGCGACCTTGGCATCAGCAAAGACATGGGGGTGGCGGCGCACCATCTTGTCGGCGATGGCGTCCACCACGGCCGCAAAATCGAAATCACCGGCTTCTTCCGCCATGCGGGCGTGGAACACCACCTGGAACAACAGATCGCCAAGCTCGTCCTTCAAGGCCACCATGTCGCCATTCTCGATGGCCTCGGCGACCTCATAGGCCTCTTCGATGGTATAGGGGACGATATCGGCGAAATCCTGATCCTTGTCCCATGGGCAGCCATCCTTGGGATCGCGCAACCGGGCCATGATGTCCAGAAGATCTTCCATTGATGTCGCCATGGCATTACCTTGAATGTCGTTATCTTTAAATGGGTTAAAATCAAAACCTAATCCAAAAGGGGAGAACTTTATGGCCCTTGATTGCCCAGCTGTGGCTTCGTGCCATCCCATCAACAAATCGCATAATGTATAGCCTGGGCACTTTGGCTGTTGATCCGTTCACTTGCCGTTCCCGGCACCGGCGAAAGTAATGCCGAAGCAAAGCCGAAGATGATGGCAAATACTTTTAGAATATCTTTGTAATGTTCCTTAAGATCGTCC
>CBDUSV010000449.1:0-1775 GCA_965369885.1 uncultured bacterium | reverse complement strand
TAGAGGAAATTGTAGGCCTTGAGGCTGCCGGCGCCGGGCATGTTCTGGACGATGAAGCCAGGCTTGCCGGGGATGTATTGGCCCATATGGTGACTCAGCACCCGGGCATAGGCGGAATAGGTCGATCCCGCGCCCAAGCCGACGATAATCTTGATCTTCTTGCCTTTGAAGAAATCACCCTCCCCGGCCCGGGCCTGGGATGAAGTGCCAAAACCGATGGCGGCGACCACCATGGCGCAGGCCATGGAGAACAGCATTTTCGAGATTTTCATGTCTCGCCCTCCCATTGGTCTTGTGAGGCAGTCTAGCCTATTTTCGCCCCCGGTCCCTTGAGAAATGGCAGCGCCCCGGCCCATTTTTTTCTGACCTCGGCGGCATAGTCCTTGCTCACCTGATTGACCTTGGGGAACTCATCTTTCCAGTGATAGGGCCGGGTCGCGTAGATGATGACCCGGTTGGTGGTGAGATCATTGGCCGCGCGCTTGTCAGGGGGAAGCCTAGGGTCGATATAGCCGGTCCAGCAGCCGTCGATGAAATCGGTCTGGGTCTTGGGGTCCCAGCGCGTCGCCATCGCCCACATCACCTCGGCGGTGTTGGTGATGTCGATGTCGTCATCGACGATGATGATGATCCGGGTCATATAGGCGGCGGGGCCGCAGCCGGCGGCGACCAGTCCCGCCATCTTGGCGTGGCCGGCATGGAGCTGCTTGATCGAGATGACATTGACGAAGCTGACGCCACCGCCCAGCGGCTTCCACACCCCTTGCACCTCGGGCACGCCGGCGGCCTCCAGCGCGTCCCAGATCGCGGCCATGCCGGCGATGGAGGGCTGGCGGCCGGGGAGCGTCGGCTTGGCCGGGGGCTGGCCGATCAGGATGGGCCGGTCGCGGTGATAGACCGCGCCAACATTGACCACGGTCTCTGCCCGGGTGCCCGAGGCGTAATAGCCCGGCCATTCGCCGAACGGGCCTTCCGGGGCGCTGGCGTCCTCGATCGGTGGCATATGGCCCTCGAACGCGACTTCGGCATCGGCCGGGATGGGAAGATCGGTGAGCGGGCCGCGCACGATCTGGATCGCCCGGCCGATACGTCCGCCGGCGGTGTCGAACTCGGAGAGGCCGTGGCGCGACGCGGTGCCGGCGACATTGCCCAGGATCGGCGCCTGGCCGACGCAGATCACCATCGGGCAGGCCTCGCCGCGGGCCCAGTATTTCTTGCGGATGATGTCGCCATGCTTGCCCGGTTCGATGAAGACGCCGAGGGTCTTGCCGTCCTGGACCATGACCCGGTAGGTGCCGACATTGACCCAGCCGGTGTCCGGGTCCCGGTTGATGACCAGGCATTCGGTGCCGATGTAACGGCCGCCGTCGCCTTCATGCCATTTGGCGGCGGGGAATTTTCCGACATCGACATCGTCGCCGGTGAACACATTGTCCATCACCGGCCCGGTATTGACTTCCTGGGGCGGGATCGGGTCCGAGGCCCAGCGGTTGGCATTTCGGTGGGCGCGGACCCGGTCAAGACCGATGTCGCCGACCAGGGTGCGGGCGAAGCGCACATTCATCAGCACCCGGTAGTCGGGGGAATAGCCCCGAATATTCTCGAACAACAGCACCGGCGGGTAGAGCTTTTCCAGGCTGAGCTCGTAAAGCGCCCCCATTTCCAGCTCCGGGTCGGCGCCGTCAATGACCTCAAGTTCGCCCTGTTCGCCGACGATGCGCAGATAGTCCCTGAGGTCGCCCAGGGCCTCTGTGCGCAGCCTGTCCTGTTCGGAT
>CBDUSV010000448.1:0-1780 GCA_965369885.1 uncultured bacterium | reverse complement strand
CGCCAGGCCCCCGCGCCCGGGCCGGACAATGGCTGAAAGACGGATGGGTCTTTCAGAGCCAAAGAGGCGCCAAAGGAGCGAGTGTGGCAACAGCCAGCCAGAACAAGGTCAGCCGTGACGAACTGGTCGACCGCGCCCGTGGGCTGATCCCGCTGTTGCGCGACAAGGCCCAGGATGCCGAGCGCCAACGCAGGGTGGCGCCGGAGGCCATCGCCGCCATGCGCGAGGCGGATTTTTTCCGCATCCTTCAGCCCGAACGCTTCGGCGGCTTCGAATATGATTTCGGCATGATCGTGCGCATCGCCGGTGAGCTCGGCCAGGGCTGCGCATCGACCGCCTGGGTCTGCGACCTCGCCATCATGCATCAATGGCTGGTGGCCAATTTCCCCATCGAGGCCCAGGACGACGTCTGGGGCGACGACCCCGGCGCCATCACCTTCGGCTCCTACACCCCGGCGGCGGACGCCATCCCCGAGGACGGCGGCTGGCGCATCAGCGGGTCCTGGCCCTTCGCCAGCGGCTGCGATTACGGCCAGTGGGGGCTGTTGGGCGCGCGCCTGCCGCCCGAAGACGGCGGCGGCAAGCCGCAAGCCGGTTTCCTATTGGTGCCGGCGGCGGATTACGGCTTCGATGACGACTGGTTCACCAACGGCCTCCAAGCCACCGGCTCCAAGCGCATCGTGTGTGAGGACGTGTTCGTGCCGGCGCACCGCAGGCTCAACATCGAAGAGGTCAAATCCGGCAATTCGCCCGGCTTCAGGGCGCTGGGCCGGCCGCTCTATTCCATCCCCATGTTCTCCGCCATCCCCACCGCCATCTGCGGCCCGGCGCTGGGCGCGCTGCAGGGCGCGATCAATGATTTCACCGAGCTGGCGGCATCGCGCAAGACCATCGCCATGGGCTCCGGCCATGCCATGGCCGATTTCGCCGCCGTGCAGTCGAACCTGGCCGGGGCCTCGGCCGCGCTCGACGCCGCCAGGCTGATGATCCTGCGCGATGCCGCCGAGACCCATGCCGTGGTCGATGACGGCGGCACGGTCGGCATGGATATGCGGTTGCGCAACCGCATGACCCATAGCTATGTGCTCAAGCTCGCGGTCGACGCCATCGACGGGCTCTACGGCGTCACCGGCGTCACCGGGATCTATCAGTCAAGCCGCATCGAGCGCGCCTGGCGCGACATCCACGCCATCTCTCACCATATCAGCCTCAATTGGGATGCCGGCAGCACACGCTATGGCAGCTACCTGCTCGGCCGCGAACCCACCGGCCAGTTCTGACCACAACAGCTTGAAAAAAGGATCAAAGCCATGGACACAGCAACCTTCACCGAAGCCGAATTGGAGACCTGCCGCGCCATCGAGCCTGAGCTGATCAACCTCAAGACCCAGATGGTCTCGGAGGGCATGACCGTCAATCTTCTGGCCCAGGGCGATCATTCCACCCTTCGCATCCACTGTTACGCGCCTTCCAGGGGCGAGGACCATGGCCTTCATGCCCACATGGAAGAAGACCACGTCTTCTTAGTCATGCATGGCTGCGCCCAGTTCTACAGCATCAAGGGCAAGCTGCCGCTGGTGCGAAAGAACCAGGGCCTTTTCCTGCCCAAGGGGTGCTTCTATGAATTCTACAACCCGGAAGAGGAACCGCTGGTGGTGCTGCGATTCGGCGCCACGGCGGAACGCATGCTGCGGGGCTCACGGCTGACCCCCGAGGGCGAGCCGATCCCGGGGCGCTCCACCAAGCATCCCCATTTGAAGACGCCCACTTTCATCGAAGA
>CBDUSV010000447.1:0-1787 GCA_965369885.1 uncultured bacterium | reverse complement strand
GATACTCAATCCCGCGGTCGGCGAGAATCTCCAGATAGGCGTCGGCGACGGTGCAGTCCTTGATGGTCTTGGTCGGCATTGTTTTCTCCCTGATACGAGCTGGCCGCACAATGCCCCGGGAGGTGGTGGAAAGCAATTCCTTAGGCGGGGGTTGGGTGACCTCACTTATCCCGCACCCAGATGCGCGATGGGCCTAGCAATCTTGAGCCGCCGACTTTGGTGTCGGTTTCGTCGGCTAGGGTGATGCGGGCCTGGATGCGGAGCTGCGGCGGCAGGATCTTGGCCCACATCTTCCAGAGATCCTGGGCCAGCTTCAGGCGCACCTCGTACTCCAATATGTGCCAGTCCTTGTTGACGGTGATCCTGACCTCGTTATCCGACAGGCCCTTGGACACCCCCACGATCACCCCATCGGCCTTCATGGCCTTCACCTGCCGGGCGAAGATTTCCCGCTCATAGCCGGGGTCGAGTTCGATTTGGGGCTCCGGGGTGCCGGGCGCCTGGTACTGGGAAGGGTCCTGTCCCGGGTCCCATAGGGCGTATATCACCACCGCGCAGGCAATCAGCGCCAAAACCGCCTTTTTCCGTCCCGCCGATAGGTGCATCCGATTGGCCCCCTGGGCCCGGCCTGGCCTGTTGACGCGGTGGCGCCGCAACCCGTAAATTTAGCGTTGTAATACAACATACTATTTGGAAAAACCAAATAGCCACAATGGCAAAGTCAGGCTGGCCTTGCCTGGATTGGCGCCCTTGCGCGTGGGGATGGCCAGGGCGGCTGCTCTATGGCAATATGACATGGGGATTTAAGCGGCAAAGCTGCGGGGGAGGAAATGAAAATGTCAGATTTTCGCGGAATGCTTTTGCCGGTGCCGACGGTCTTTCTCGCCGACGGCACCGTCGATGATGCCCTGATGCGGGATCTGGTCGATTACTATATCGATGCCGGCGTCGATTCCCTGTTCGTCACCGGCTCGTTCGGCCAGGGCCCGGCGATGTCGGGGCCTGAGCGCAAGCATATAGCCGAGCTCACCATCTCCCAGACCGCCAAGCGCATCCCGGTCGCCATCCATGTCGGGACGGCGGACCCCTACACAACCATAGAGCTCGGCCGCCATGCCATCGATGCCGGCGCCGATGCCCTGGGCCTGGTCGGGCCCTATTATTATTCCGACCGCACCCCCGACGAGATCCGGGCGCACTACCGCATGGTGGCGAAGGCGCTGTCGGCGCCGATTCTGCTTTACAACAACCCGAAATATTCCGGCTATCCCATGGGGCCCGAGTTGATGGGCCAGATCGTCGATGATGCGCCCAATATCTTCGGCGCCAAGCTCGCCATGGGCTCGATCGATGAAGCCCTCAATTACCGCGAAGTCCTGGGCGACGAATTCAGCCTGTTCGCGCTGGCCTCAAGCCTCTATCCCGGCATGCTGGTGGGCATCACCGGCACCGTCAGCCCGCCCCTTGCGGTCTTCCCCGAACTCGGCGTCGAATTGGTCCGCGCCATCGACGACCAGGATTACGCCCGCGCCCTCGAGGTCCAAAAGGTGGTGATCCGGTTCCACAGCGCCTTCCTGTCGCACCTGGTGCGCAAGGAATGCGGCCGCGCCATCTACGGCGCCGCCCTGCAGGAGCTGGGGTTCCCGGTCCAGATGTATCCGCGCTGGCCCACCGGCGAGGTCACCGACCAGCGCCGGGCCTGGCTCAAGGATCTTTACCGCGACGCGCGCGGCGTTCTCGCCCGCAAGGCGGCTTAAGGGAGTTCAATTTCGCCCGGCATCGGGCGC
>CBDUSV010000446.1:0-1791 GCA_965369885.1 uncultured bacterium | reverse complement strand
CCGCGATGGCCGGTGATCATGCGGAACTTGGTGCCGAGCACCCGGTTCAACACCGTCGGAAACACCACTGAATCGCTGGTCGGTGACGACGCGGTGAGGATGTACTGCTTGGTGAAGGCGTCCTTGAAGTTGTTGATCGGCGTGGTGTGCCAGAACACCGCCAGGGCCACCGACTTGCTCATGGAGCCGAGCCAATTGAATTTGAGGGGATCGAACTTGCCCTTTCTCTTGCTGAGCGTGCCCAACAGATGGGCCATGGGCATGGAGCGGTTGATGGCGCCCATCACCGTGCCGTCCTTGGGCGCCAGGTTGTAGAGGTAATTCGAGGCCTTGAGACTGCCGGCGCCGGGCATGTTCTGGGCAATGATGCTGGGCTTGCCCGGGATGTGGCGGTGCATGTGGCGCGACAGCGCCCGGGCGTGAACGTCATAGCCCGAACCCGGCGGATAGCCGATCACCATCTTCATGCGTTTGCCCTGGTAGAAATCACCGACGCCGGCGGCGGCGCCGGTATGGGGCGCCAAGGCCACGGCGGCAAGGCCGATGGCGCCGGCTAGACGGAAGATGGACCCGAGACGGAAGACGGATTTGATCCCATTCATGACAACCTCCCTATGGGTGAATTGGTATCTTTATGGGTGGGATCATGCGCCATCGGCCCGCCAATGGCCATGGCTTTCCCACCCCACCAACCCATCACAATTCCGTGACAGCATGGCCACGATCCATCGCTTGTGATAGCGTAATGCCGCTGCACTTGGCGGTAACGCATAGAACCAAAAGAAATTCAGGGAGGCCCCGATGAACTCATTCCGCGTCAAGCATGTCTTCGCCAAATTCTCCGCCCTCTCCATCGCCCTGGCCATCGCCGTGGCCACGCTGTTGGCGGCGGCCAACACGGCGCAAGCCAAGATCTATTACAAGGGCAAGTGGGTGAAGGTGACGGACCGGGTCTATCACTTCCAGCGCAAGCGTTCGGGCCTCCATACCGCCATCATCATGAAGGATTATGTGATCATGGTCGATGCCGGCCAGGAGCCGGAATCGGGCAAATACATCACCGACAAGCTGCGCAAGATCACCACCTTGCCGATAAAGTATCTGGTGCTCACCCACTATCATGACGACCACATCATGGCGACGCCCTGGTTCCGCAAACAAGGCGCCGTGGTCATCGGCCATGCCAAGACCCAGCAAATCATCGCCAAGATGGGCAACAAGCTGATCAAGAACCGGCTTCGCATGTCGGGCAAGCGGCGGCCCGAGCTGAAGGAAATCCTGAAAGACGCGGTGGTCCCCAATGTGGACGTCACCTTCGAGAACAAGATGGTGATCGGCCGCGGCCCTGACCGGGTCGAGCTGTTATATCTCGGCGCCGCCAGGACGCCGGGCGATATCTTCCTATGGCTGCCCAAGGAGAAGATCCTGCTGACCGGCGATGCCATCAACAAGTCGATCCAGCCATTGCATTATGATTTCCCCAACATCAAGCAATGGATGAGCGCCCTCAAGAAGGCGCTGACCCTCGGCGCCGAGACCTATGTCGCCGGCCACGGCAAGCCGTTCAAGACCGACACCTTGCGGGAAATCATCGCCTACTACGGCGATCTGAGAGCGGGCGTGAAAGGCTATGTCGACAAGGGCGTGCCCTTGAAGGCGATCCAGAAGGATTTCGATCTGCCAAAATACAAGAAATGGCGCAATTACAAGAAGCGCTTCAAGAAGGTCCACATCAAGGTGATGTACAACGAGATCACCGGGCGGACCAAGAAGTTCTACGACATCAAATAG
>CBDUSV010000445.1:0-1793 GCA_965369885.1 uncultured bacterium | reverse complement strand
CAAAGCGCGGCGATTTGGAGAGCCCCCGGGATCACGGCGCAACTTGCACCCGCGTCTTGATACTGGCTGAGCGTCATCCCCCGTGGCAAGACGCCAAATGTGGGCTTGCCGACCGCTTGGCTCAACTCTTGAATCTGCTCTGCCCCACGGGCGGAAAGCCACGCGCCATCGGCCCCTGCCTCCATGCAGGCCACTGCTCTCTCCAGCTTTTCCCCCCAATCGTCAACATCACATCGTGCAATGATCACCAGGTTGTCGTCGTCCCTGGTGTCCACCGCGGCGCGGATCTTATCCACCATCTCGTCCCGCGTGACAAAACTGCCTTTGTAGCCTTGATGGGTTGGCCGCTTGGGTGTCAGTTGATCTTCGATATGAATTGCCGCCGCGCCCGCGCGTTCATATTCCTTGACGGTCCGAACAACATTCACGGCGCCGCCAAAGCCGGTGTCGGCATCGGCAATAATCGGAATGTCCACCCGTTCAACCATCGCCGCGATACGCTCGCACATCTCGGTCATGGTGAGAATGCCGGCATCGGCATAGCCCGAGGTTCGATGAGCCACGCTGCCCGAAGCGTGGATTGCCGGCAATTGGGCCAACTCGACCAAACGCGCCGTGATGGGGTCCGCACATCCTGGCGCGATCACAATCTCAGATGCACCAAGCAGGGTTTTGAGGTGCTGCCGCCTTTCTTTAACGGTGGCCATTCTTGCTCTCCCTATGGAATAACTTTCTTTGCGAGATTGACGGCCCGGTACTGGATATCCACCGTGCCCGCTTGCTTTGGCCTTCAAGTACCCCCCGGCCCCCGGCAATCACTTCTATTCCGTAGCCACGAATAATAGGGCTATTCGCGCGCACCGAATATCGCCCCGAATCACCCATTCCCAGGGCGCATCCCATGGCCTACCCGGGGCCGCAAGCGGGGCTCAGTAAAGATTGCTTTTCAGGCGGCGGGCGTAGTCCACATCGTATTTTTCCGCATAGGCCTTGTCGCCGCCGTCGCGGTGGGCGGCGAAGTCGCCGTGGGTGGGGACGCTCTCCGGCGGATCTTGCGTGCCGGCGGCCCACAGCTTGGCGCGGACGAAGGCCTTGGGGCAGTGGCTGAACGCCGCCTCGACGGAGACCACGATCACCGCCAGTGGCAGCTTGCCGCGCACCTCGAAGCGGCCAAGTATCTCGGGGTCGGTGCTGATCCTGGCCGCGCCGTTGACCCGATAGGTCGAGTTGGAACCGGGCACCATGAAGATGATCCCGACACTGGGATTGTCGATGATGTTCTTCATGCCGTCGATCCTGTTGTTGCCCGGCCGGTCGGGGATCAGGATGGTGCGGTCGTCGAGCAGTTGCACGAAGCCCGGCCCGTCACCCTTGGGCGAACAATCAACCCCCGCCTGGCTGGCTGTCGCCAGTATCAGGAACGGCGAAGCGGCGATGAAGGCGCGCCCCGGTTCGGTGACATGGTCGGTTTCCTTGGTGACCGCGGTCGCCAGCGGCGCCTGGTAAATCTCGCGCAGCTCTTCGAGCGAGGTGACGGCAAACCGGTCGGCTAAGTCGATGGTATCCATGGTGGCGCCCTCCTGTTGATGGCAAGCCACACTATACAGCGGCCACGGCGCCATGCCAGCAATCCGGCATTTGCCGAATGAAACCGCCGCCTCCACTGGCCCCCCCAGGCGGTGAAACCCTGCTTTTCGGTACAGGCTTGAAGAGCCCGTTCACCAGTTCGGCAGGTCGGAAGTCCTAGAGCCTATTAGGTTGTGACATCCGGCATTAATCGTAAATTTACTTTA
>CBDUSV010000444.1:0-1796 GCA_965369885.1 uncultured bacterium | reverse complement strand
CAACAAATAGGTGTAGCGCAGCACCATGGCGCCGGCGCGGCGCGGTGAGAAAAACGCCCCGCCCGCCCAGACATTTGCCCCGCCACCGGCCATCAACCTGCCCCCGTCCCACGGCGCGCCATGGCGGTGGCATTGCTGTCCCGCGCGATGTCGAGGAAGACCTGCTCCAGGTTCTCGCGGCCATGGCGCGCGACCAGTTGCGCCGGCGTGCCCCGGTCCTCGATGCGGCCGCGCTGCATGATCAAGACGTCGGTGCACATGCGTTCGACCTCGGCCATGTTGTGCGACGCAAGCAGGATCGTCGCCCCGGTGCGGCGCTGATAGTCGAGCAACAACTGGCGCACGGTTTCGGCGATATCGGGATCAAGGGACGCGGTCGGTTCATCGAGCAGCAGAATCTCAGGCCTATTCAATAGCGCCTTGGCCAGCGCCACCCGGGTGCGTTGGCCGGTCGAAAGCTTGCCCACCGGCCGGTCCATCAATGCCACGATATCGAATTCCTCGCACACCAGGCGTACCCGCTTGGCGACCCCTTTGATGCCATAGAGCCGGCCATAGACCGTCAGGTTTTCGGTCACCGTGAGGCGGCGCGGGAAATCCACATAGGGTGACGAGAAATTCATCCGCCCGAGCACCCGGTAGCGGTGGCGCACCATGTCCTCGCCGAGAATGGTGATGGCGCCGCTGGTCGGCGACAACAGCCCCAACAGCATCGCCAGCGTCGTGGTCTTGCCGGCGCCGTTGGCACCCAACAGCGCCGCCGTGGCCCCGGGGACGATGGCGAAATCGATGCCGTCGACGGCGGTGATGTCGCCGAAGTGTTTGGTCAAGCCATGGGTTTCAATGATCGGGGCCGCCATGGCCCGGACTATAAAAGGCCCGGACCATAAAAGGAATGGAAGGTGGGTACTAACCGCGCCGGTGCAGCCACCAGTTGGATTCGTTGATGGAATAGATCGGCTGGTAGTGGCGGATGTCCTTGGCGCGGACCACCTGGTTGATCTGATTGTCGAGCACCAAGGGCTCGCCATCGACATAGACCACCAAGATGGCGTGGGCGAGGCGGAGGTTGAGATCCCTGAGCACGACGATGCGCATGTCCTTGTTGGCGACGCCGAGGGCGCGCAGCGACATGAATTTGGCGATGGCGTAATCCTCGCAGTCGCCGTCCCGGCTGAAGAACTGCAACGGCGTCGCCCAATAATCCTCGACCC
The DNA here is from genome assembly GCA_965369885.1 of uncultured bacterium. Lineage (GTDB taxonomy): Bacteria > Pseudomonadota > Alphaproteobacteria > SMXQ01 > SMXQ01 > JAZFWG01. The sequence goes on along the minus strand of CBDUSV010000444.1, from coordinate 582 downwards.
GGTAATTGATCAGATCGAGGATGTACTTCGCCTTGTTGAGATAGTTGTTGATCAGCATGACCTGGTTGCGGCGGTCCTCATGGCGGAGGCCGGCGATCAGCTTCTGCCATTGTTTCAGATGGCACTGGTTGAAGATCGTCGCCGTGCACGGCTTGTCGGCGAGCTTCTTCTCGGAGAAATAGCGCTCCAGCGTCCCGGTCCATTTGGGAAACGGCTTGAGGTTGGAGGATTTGATCTCGGTGGAGCCGAACAGGCGTACGGAATTGCCCCGCTTGGCCACCGCATCACCCATCGCCGCCATGATCAAGGCCGCCGCCCCTGCCGCCATCAAGGCGCGGGGGAGCATTCCTGGGCGCGGCAACTGCTTAAATATGTTGGACCAAATCACCGGTATTTCCTTCCAACCCATTGCTCTGGCGGGACAATCGCTGATACCCCCCGCCAACTGACATAATAAATTTACTTCCTTTAAGAATTTCCTAACCGGTGGCGGCGATGTTTGACCGTTGAGGCATTGTTAACCATAGAAGTTCAATCTCTCGCCGTTCCCCCGGCGCCCAAGCGGGGGAAGGAGATGCCAGG
>CBDUSV010000443.1:0-1810 GCA_965369885.1 uncultured bacterium | reverse complement strand
AGAGCCTCTATTGGGCCGGCCTCAACAAGGCCAAGCGCTCGATCGCCATCGACCTGGCCGCGCCCGAGGGCCGCGACATCGCCCAAGCCCTGATCACCGCGCCGGGTCCCGACGCCGGGCTGTTCCTCACCAACTTCCCGGCCCGGGGCTGGCTCGGCTATGACGCCCTCAAGGCACGCCGGGACGATCTCATCATGGTCAACATCACCGGCAACCGGGACGGCTCCAGCGCCGTCGACTACACCGTCAATTGCGCCACCGGCTTCCCGCTGATCACCGGCCCGGAGGGCTCCGGCGGCGTCGTCAATCACGTGCTGCCGGCCTGGGACGCCATCACCGGGGTCACCGCCGCCGCCGGGTTGCTGGCGGCCGAGCGTCACCGCGCCCGCACCGGCCAGGGACAGCTGGTGCGCCTCGCGCTTGCCGACGTGGCCATGGCGATGGCGGGCAATCTCGGCTTCATCGCCGAGGTCGAGATCAATGGCGAGACCCGCCAGGCCACCGGCAACGACCTCTATGGCGCCTTCGGCCGCGATTTCGCCACCGGGGACGGCGGACGCATCATGGTCATCGCCATCACCCGCCGCCAGTGGCGCAACCTCGCCACCGCCACCGGGCTTGGCGGCGAGTTTGCCGAGATCGGCCAGAAGCTCGGCCTCGATCTTGACTTAGAAGGCGACCGCTTCGCCGCCAGAGGCGCCATCGCCGGGGTGCTTGCGCCCTGGATCGCGGCCCGGCCCCTTACCGAGACCGGCCGCATTTTCGACCAAGGCGGGGTGTGCTGGGGGCCCTATCAGAGCTTTGCCGACATGGTCGCCAACGACCCGCGCTGTTCGACCCGAAACCCTTTGTTCCAGGACATCGACCAGCCCGGCATCGGCACCTACCTGACCCCGGCCTCGCCGCTTGATTTCACCGCCCCGGGGCCCGCCCCGGATATCGCGCCGGCGCCGCGGCTGGGCCAGCACACCGATGAAATCCTCGGCACCATCGTCGGGCTTACCTCATCTGAGATCGGCGGCCTCCATGACCGGGGCGTGGTGGCGGGCCCGGAGTAAGGCGGGGCCAGGGGCAAAGGCCCCGAGGGTCAAAATTTTGCCAAATTCCTCTTTCAAATTGGGCCGATAGGACGTATTTAGTCACACCGGGAATTTCGAAAACCGTTCAAAATCAACAACCCGAGGCCCCCGCGGGGAGAGTTCATGCCGCCAATGATCGAAATAGATCATTTATGCAAGCGTTTCGGCGCTATTACCGCCGTCGACGACGTGTCGTTCCAGGTCCAGCGCGGCGAGGTGCTGGGGTTCCTCGGACCCAATGGCGCCGGCAAATCGACCGCGATGAAGATCCTCGCCGGCTTCCTTGACGCCGATTCCGGAACCGCCAGGGTCTGCGGCTTCGATGTCGCCACCCACCCCATCGAGGTCAAGCGCAGCCTTGGCTACATGCCCGAGGGCGCGCCGAGCTATTCCGACATGACGCCGCTGGCGTTTTTGAACTTCGTCGCCGAGACCCGGGGGTTCCGTGGCGACAAGCGCAACGGCCCGGTGGAAAAAGCCGTCGAGATGACCCAATTGGCCGAGGTCCTGTCGCAACCGATCGAGACCCTGTCCAAGGGCTTCAAGCACCGGGTCGGGCTGGCCCAGGCCCTGTTGCACGACCCCGAGGTCCTGATCCTCGATGAGCCCACCGACGGGCTCGACCCCAACCAGAAGCATGAGGTGCGGTCCCTGATCCAGAAGATGGCGCCGGACAAGGCCATCATAATCTCGACCCATATCCTGGAAGAGGTCGACGCGGTGTGCACCCG
>CBDUSV010000442.1:0-1826 GCA_965369885.1 uncultured bacterium | reverse complement strand
AACGCCCGGGGATTGGCCCAAACACATAGCAGACTTTGCGGAATTTGCCAGCCGAGCGAAGCCGCCCCCCGACGGCGCGGCCAAATCGCCGCGCCACTGGCCGCACGTAACCGCCACGGACGCCCTTGTCTTTTTCCGGGTCTTTTTCCGGGGCTTTTTCTGAGGCTGTTTCCGGGGCTATTTCTTGCAGTCGATCTTCTGGGCCTCGGCGCCGTTTTGCGGATAGGTGATCTTGCAGCTCATGCCGATCTTGATGTTCTTGCGCTTGGTCTTCTTACCGCCGATGAACACCTTGGTGCGCCGGCCCGAAACCTTGACCTTGTGGGTTTCGGACCCGACCTTGAAGAACAGCCTGCGGCCGCCGCGCTTGATCTTATCGATCACCGAGGTCACGACCTTGCTCTTGACCAGCTTCTTGGCCAGTTGCTCCAGTTCCTTCTCCGACAGGGGTTTGGCAGGCAGGCCGTATTTGACCCGGAGCTTGACCGCGTAATCCTTGAGCTCGGCCGAGGGATAGGAGCCGCGGTTGATGACATCGGTGAGGTCCGCCGCCGTCTGCATGGCGAAGTCTTCGCTGAACTGGTGCTTGCCGGCCTTGACGAACTCGGGATCGGTGAAGGCCTGTTTGAAGGCCTTGCGGTAGGCGGCAACCACCTTGTCCGGGGTCTTCGGCGGCAGGGCATACCATTTATCGACCTGGGTGGTGACGTACCAGAATTCGAATGCCCGCTTGGGGAGGCCGGTGAATTTCCCCTTGGCCAGGGCATCCAGGGTGGGAATCTTGGGGAAGGACGAACGGGGATGGATCTTGCCGTTCCGCAACTGGCCGATCTGGGTGAGGCTGGCGAATTTGCCGGTCTTGTAGAGTGAGCGGATCTGGAACGAATTCGAGGTGCCATAGCCGTCAATCTCGCCGCGCCGCATCGCCAACACCATGGAAGGGGTGCCGGGATAGCCGACCACGAAGCGGAAATTCCAGTCCAACAGCTCGGACGACCACATCAACAGCCCCTCATAGGTGCCGGTGCCGTCCTGGGACCCGAAGATCGCCGGCTTCAACGACTTGTCCTTGAGGTTGGCATGCCTGGTCTTGCGCAGATGAAGAAGCGACCCGCCGCGGTTGATGCCGCCGATGAATTTGAAAGTGCGGGGATCGTACTTGGCAACGTCGAGCCTGAGCGTCTGATGATGGACATAGCCGGTGCCGCCACCCATCCAGGCCGAGCCGTCGCGCTTGACCACATTGGCGAAGTAGGTGGTGCCCTTGACCCCGCCGCCGCCCGGCATGTTGCGGTAGTTCATCCTGGGGTTGCCCGGCAGGTACTTCTCTAAGAAGCGGCCAAGCAGGCGGGTGGTGCCGTCGGTGCCGCCGCCCGGGGTGGTGCCGATGATGACGTTGAGGGTCTTGCCCTTGAAGCTGAAATCCTTGGCCATGGCATTGCCGGCCACGGCGGTGGCGGCCAGGATGGCGGCAACGGTCCCGTATATACGCAAATGAAGTGCGCTCATGGTGGAACTCCCTGTTGTGATTGGCTTGTTATGTTGCTTATGTTGGGGAAAGTGTATCGCCGATCGGCCAGGCGATCAATCACGGTTCCATGTTGGGGATATTCGTGTCGCCGACTCCAAAACCTGCCTATAATCAGGTTAAATCGCCGCTAGGGCCATAAACAAGGGCCATGAACAGGGAGCAAAAGAAATGTCCACCATCCTCGATGACATGTCGGCCAGGACCATCGACCAGGAGTCGATATCCGCCGCCGACAAGATCCCCTCATACATCATCTCGGCCGACGGCCATGTGGATGAGCCCCTCGATCTCTGGG
>CBDUSV010000441.1:0-1837 GCA_965369885.1 uncultured bacterium | reverse complement strand
TCCAGGCTGTATTCGGGCTCCCAGCCGAGATGCTCCTTGGCGGCGGATATATCAAGGGGTTGGCTATGGGAGGATGGCGGATCGCCCGGGCTGATCTCGATATCGAGTTTCGGCAGCAATGACTTTGCGACATCGGAAAGTTCATCGAAGGTGGTGAGCTCGCCATTGCCGATATTGAACATGTTCTTCTTGGGCATCGGCACGGTCGCCGCCAGATCGATGGCGCGGCCGATATCCTTGCCGTAGATATATTCGTTGGTCATGGTCTGATCCTGGGGGACCCGGGCCACCTCCCCGCGCAAGCCGCATTCCATCAGAATCTGCATCTTCGCGCCACCGCCGGAGCCGCCCCAGAAATGGCCGAGGCCGAAGACATTGGCGGGACGGATGAAGATGAGCTCGAACTTGAACTGGCCCTGATAGGCCTCGAGCAGGACTTCCTTGGCGACCTTGGAATTGGGATAGGGCCGCCCGGAGCCACGGGGGAAATCCTCGGCGATGGGCTGGTTGGTCTCCCGGCGCCAGTCATAGACCCCGAAAGTGGAAATATGCACCAACCGCTTGACGCCGGTAAGCCGCACCGCCTCGGCCACGTTGGTGGTGCCCATGACATTGATCTGGATGCCGGTATAGATCGATTCGGCGACACGGCCGCCGATCAGGCCCGCGGTGTGAACCACGGTGTCGATGTTGTGATCCTGGATGGTGCTGATCAGCGCCGGCAGGTCGCGCACATCCTTGCGCACCATCTGATAGTCCCCTTCCCCCAGCTTGGCCTTGAGAAAGCTATCGCGGGGCATGGGATCGAAAAACACCAGGGACTCGCCCCGCTTCATCGCATGTTGCGCGAAAGAGGCGCCAACAAGGCCGGCGCCGGTGATCAGAGTGGCCATGAAGTACCTCCTTGGACGATTGCTGAGCGTTCTTATGGGGAAAGTCTATAGCACATTGTTGTCCGGCACGTGACCTAACCCGCCGGCTCGAGGCGCAGGAGCGCGCCGTCATCTTCATCGGTCAACAGATAGATATAGCCGTCGGGACCGTCGCGGACGTCGCGGATGCGCACCCCGAGCCTTTCCAGCAGACGCTCCTCGCCGGTGATACGCCGGCCCCGGACAGTGAGCCGCGACAAAAGCCGGCCCGCCAGCGCGCCGACGAAAAGACTGCCGCGCCAGCGGGGAAAATGCTTGCCGGTATAGAACGCCATGCCCGAGGGCGCGATTGACGGCACCCAGTATTTCAGGGGCTGGGCCATCCCCGGATTGTGGGTGCCGATACCGATGGGAAAGCCGGCATAGCTCTTGCCATGGGTGATGACGGGCCAGCCGTAATTGATGCCGGGCCTGATCAGATTGACCTCGTCGCCGCCCTGGGCGCCATGCTCTTGAGCCCAGATCTCCCCCGTCCCAGGGTGTGCCGCCATTCCCTGGGGATTGCGGTGGCCATAGGAATAGATCTCACCCCGGGCCCCCTTGCGGCCAACGAAGGGGTTGTCCTTGGGGATACGGCCATCGTCATGGAGACGGATGATCTTGCCACGGTGATCGCCAAGGTCCTGGGCTGCATTGGGCCTGCCGCGCTCGCCCGACGTGATGAACAGCTTGCCGTCGGGCGCGAAGGCCAGGCGCGAGCCAAAATGGTGCCCGCTGTCGGTGGCGGGCTTGGCCTCGAAGATGGTCTCCATGTCCCCAAGGCGCCGGTCCTTGAAGCGCGCCCGGACCACCCGGGTGGCACTGCCACCCCGCACCGGCGCCGAATAGGAAAGATAGACCCAGCGGTTGGTGGCGAATTGGGGATGAAGCGCGACATCAAGAAGGCCGCCCTGGTTCTCCGCCAC
>CBDUSV010000440.1:0-1847 GCA_965369885.1 uncultured bacterium | reverse complement strand
TGCGCACCCAACCCCCGCGCCCCGGTGCCGCAGTCGAAGATCAAAAGATGCCCGCCACAACGGACCTCGAGACAGGCCGTGTTGCCGCCGTACCGCACGGTATCGTTTCCCGGGCAGGCAATGGACCCGCGCACCCCCCAGAAGCGAACCTGAAATTCATCAATGGCGGCCATGGAGCGATCCCAGGCAGTGAACAGATGATGCCGTCACCCTTTTAGCCTAGCCCGTGAAGGGAGGCCAGTCACCCGAAGCCTAACGGGCAGCCCCCACCCGCATCGATTGAAGCGCCGCGCCCGCCATGATAATTTGCCCCCATGCCAGAGACTGCACAGAGCTACACGTCGATCCGCGCCGTGATTGCCGGCCACGGCCGGCGCATTCCGGACAAGACCTATGTTCATGCCATCGACCAGAACAAGACGCTTTCCTTTGGCGAGCTTCAGCGCCTCGGCAACCGCATGGCGGGGTTTTTTCGGGCCCGCGGCATCGGGGCCAATGACCGGGTTCTCATGCTGTCGGAGAATTCGGTGGAGTTCATGGCGGTCTTCATCGGGGTGCCGCGCCATGGCGCCACCATCGCCACCGCCAATGTGGAGATGAACCGGGACCACATCGCCGACATCATCACCGCCGTCGCGCCCAAGCTGGTGCTGGCCCAGGATGGCCTGGGGCTGGAGGATCTGCGCGGACGTTTCGCCGCGGTCGAGTGGATGGCGCTGGGGGAGTGGAATGCCACTGACAAGTCCACCGGCACGTCCACCGGCTTTTTCGCCGCCATCGAGGACTATTCCCCCGATGACGATCTGGATGAGGTCTGCGAGGCGGAAGACATCGCCGTCATCTTCTATACCTCGGGCACCGAGGCCAAGCCCAAGGGGGTGCTGCAATCCCACCTTTCCGTGTGGTCGAATTACGACGCCATCGCCGATTGCGTCGAGTTGGGCGAGGGCGACCGCATGCTCGATTGCCGGTCCTACACCTGGTTGTCGGCCCAGAACATGTCGTTGGGCGCGCCCTTGGTGCGCGGCGCCACGGTCTATATGGCGAAACGGTTTTCGCGCAGCCGCTATTTCGATTGGGTCCGGGACTACAAGATCAATATCGCCATCTCGGTGCCGACCATCCTCAATATTTTCATGAATGAGCGGGTCGATATTCGCGGCGACGAGCTCCCCGATCTGCGCTTCCTGATGACCAGCTCTGCGCCGATGCTGCCGGAGCGCTGGCGCGAATTCGAAGACACCTACGGCATGCGCGTCTGCCAGTCATATGGCTGCAGCGAGGCCGGGTTGATGTGCAGCCACCGTGGCCCCGACCGCAAGATCGGCACCGTCGGGCTGCCCTTGAAGCACCAGACCCTGCGCTTGCTTGATCCCGACGGCAATGAGGTCCCGGACGGCCAGCCCGGCGAGATTACGGTCACCGGGCCGCAATTGGCGTCGGGCTATCTGCGGGCCGATGGCAGCATCGAAATGCTGCCCAAATCCGGCCACCGCACCGGCGATCTCGGGGTCATAGACGAAGACGGCCACTTGGCCATCGTCGGCCGGCTGAAGGATCTCATCATCCGGGGCGGCGTCAACATCTCGCCGGTGGAAATCGACAATATTCTCACCCGCCATCCCGCCATCGTCGAAGGCGCCACCGTCGGCATTCCCGACAAGATCTATGGTGACGAGGTGGTGGCCTATGTGGTGGCGCAATCGGGCAGCGGGCTTTCCGCCGCCGACGTGATCGCCCATTGCGGCCAGTACCTCGCCCCGTTCAAGACCCCGAAGCAGATCCGCTTCATCGACGAGCTGCCCCGCAACGCCCGCGGCAAGCTCGACCGCGAGGCCCTAGTCACT
>CBDUSV010000439.1:0-1848 GCA_965369885.1 uncultured bacterium | reverse complement strand
GCTCAATCTGAAATATACTTCCCGGGACAAACGGGGTATTTTCTGATCAACCACCAGTACCCGCAAAGAAATTTTTCGGAAACCATCGTGGGGTTTCATCCACGCTACAGGGAAGGACCAATCACCATGTTGAAACCACATTCACAACTCTTAAGCCTTGGCGTCGGCGCATTGGCCGCCGCCGGAATTGCTCTTGGCGCGGCATCACAGGCCGAAGCGGCCTGGTCGCCCAAGAAGATCACCATCGTGCTGTCCCATTCGCTGGGCGGCGGGCAGGACCGCTTGACCCGTGCCTTCACCAAGGTGTGGTCCAAGCATCTCGGCGCCAAGATCACCGTCAAGCCGAAGAACGGCGCGTCGGGCCGGGTCGGTTTCGATTACTTCGTCTCCCAGCCCCGGGACGGCACCGTGCTGCTGTCGAGCAACATCGGCACCACCTCGATCATGTATGTCAGCCAGAGGCCGAAATGGTCGTGGACCGAGAAGGTGCGGTTCATCGGGCTGATGGGCATCGATCCCGGCGCCATTTTCGTCCTCAAGAATTCCAAGTACAAATCCATCAAGGACGTGATCAAGGACGCCAAGAAGAAAACCGTCATCGTCGGTCTTTCGTCCTGGAACAGCCTTGAAAACATCGTGCTGTACAGCCTGCCCAAGAAAACCGGCATCAAGCCCCTGCGCGTCATCCCCATCGGTGGCGGCAGCGACACGGTGACGGCGGTACTCGGCAAACATTTGCCGGTCGGCTTCGGCAAGGTCTCCAACATCGGCAAGGGCGGCGACAAGGTGCGCTTCCTGGCCGTGGCCATGGGCGAAAATCCGGTGGCGAGTTTAACCGGCAATGCGCCGACACTGGACCAGGCCCTTGGCATCAAGACCCTTTCGGTCGCGTCCTACCGCTCGATCATCGCGCCCGGTGAGTTGGGGTCCAAATATCCCGACCGCCTCAAGAAGCTCAAATCCACCTTCGAGGCGGCCAAGGACGATAAGGCCTACATCAAGCTCGCCAAGAAGGTCGGCCTGCATCCCAAGCTGATCGTCGATTGGAACCACGACAAGCTCCAGTCCACGGTGGAACAGTTCTGGGCCTCCTATGCGAGCTCCGACAGCGTCGTCAAGAAGAAGGTCAAGCCCACCAAGGCGAAGGTCACGCTCACCGGCGTCAAGAAGAAGGGCAAATACATCCTGTTCACCGACAAGTCCGGCAAGAAGTGGAAGACCCGCATCCATCGCCGCAGCACCAAGCTCACCATCGACGGCAAGCGGATCAAGGGCAAAAAGGCGGTCAAGAAGGCCCGTCAAGTCCTCAAGAAGGGCCACACTTGCGAGATCAGCTATTACGGCTTCCCGCTCCGCGCCCGGGTGGCGAAGTGCTCCACCAAGGGCTCTTCATAAGCGCTAAGCGACATCCATCACTGAAAACGGGCCCCGAAACGGGCCCGTTTTTTTGGATGAATTTTAGTTGCTCAGCGCGGTTTTAGATCGAAATGGGCTATGGGCGCGATTTCGGCGATGTGACCGCCCGGCGCGCGGAATTTGAACGGGATGACGCCGGGCTCGGAGATCACCTCCAGGCCCATCTTGACGATCTCCTTTGACCATTTCTCGAAATCCTCGACCTCGAAGCCGACATGGTGGATACAGGGGCCGTCGCCGCCGACCTGGGATTCCTTCGAGGTCGCGCCTTCGTCGTATTTCATCAGCGCCAGATCCACATTGCCGTCGGTCATGTGGCGGGAATAGTGGTCCCGGCTGACGGCGGCGCGGACATCGCGAAAGCCCAACACCTTTTCATAGAATTCGCCGGCCGCTTCCAGGTCATCGACCTTGATGGAAATATGGGCGAGT
>CBDUSV010000438.1:0-1850 GCA_965369885.1 uncultured bacterium | reverse complement strand
CAAGCCCTTCACGTTTGAGGTCCTGGCCGAATGTGGAGATGCCAGGCGCGGCCGCATCCACACCGCCCACGGCACCATCGAGACCCCGGCATTCGCCCCGGTGGGAACCCAGGGCACGGTGAAGGCGATGACGCCCGAAGCGGTGGCCCAGACCGGGGCCGAGATCGTGCTGGCCAACACCTACCATCTGATGCTGCGCCCCGGCGCCGATGTCATCGAAGCCATGGGCGGCCTGCACAAATTCATGAACTGGCCGGGGCCGTTGCTCACCGATTCCGGCGGCTTCCAGGTGTTCTCCCTGGCCAAGCTGCGCAAGATCGACGACGGCGGGGTGTCGTTCCAGTCCCATCTTGACGGCAACGCCATCCGCCTCACGCCCGAGCGCGCCATCGAGGTCCAGGCCCAACTCGGCCCCGACATCACCATGGTGCTGGACGAATGCACCCCCTTTCCCGCCACCGTGGCCGAGGCCGAGACCTCCATGATCCGCTCCATGGCCTGGGCCGAACGCTGCAAGCAAGCCTTTGCGCCCAAGCCCGGCCATGGCCTGTTCGCCATCGTCCAGGGCGGCGTCCATGGTGAGTTGCGCCAGGTCTCGGCGGACATGCTCACCAAGATCGGCTTCGACGGCTATGCCATCGGCGGGCTTGGCGTCGGCGAGGGCCAGGAGCTGATGTTCTCCACCCTGGAGGCGACGGTCCCCCATTTGCCCCGAGACCGGCCGCGTTACCTCATGGGGGTGGGGCTGGCCGCCGACATCATCGGCGCGGTCACGCGCGGCGCCGACATGTTCGACTGCGTGGTGCCGACCCGGTCGGGCCGCACCGGCAAGGCCTTCACGCGGTGGGGCGAGGTCAATATCCGCAACGCCCGGCACAAATCCGACCCCCGGCCATTGGATGAGGCCTGTGGGTGCCCGGCCTGTCAGGGCCATTCCCGCGCCTATCTCCACCATCTCCACAATGCCGGCGAGATGCTGGGCGGCATGCTGCTGAGTTGGCACAATATCCAGTTCTACCAGGATTTAATGGCCGATCTCCGCGCCGCCATAGACGCCGGCACCCTGGACACCTTCGCCCAAACCTTCGCCGCCACCGCGGCGGGGGGGGATGTTGAGCCGTTATGACGCCCTTGTCACCGCCCAGGCCCGGGCTTAATCTCAGGGAATGAGCAAATCCGATGACCAGTCCCTGACCCAGCTTGGCCAGCCCTCGCCGATCCCGGCGTCGCCGGATGTGGCGGTGTTGGAGAGCGTGGTCAATCCTCACGACGGCACGCTATACGCCGTGCGTTTCACCTGCCCGGAATTCACCGCGCTGTGTCCGATCACCGGCCAGCCCGATTTCGCCCATCTGGTGATCGATTACGCCCCCGACAAACGGCTTCTGGAAAGCAAGTCGCTCAAGCTGTTCCTGGCGTCGTTCCGCAACCACGGCGCCTTCCACGAGGACTGCACCGTCACCATCGCCAAGCGCGTCATGGCGGCGGTGGAGCCCCGCTGGCTCCGCATCGGCGGCTATTGGTATCCCCGGGGCGGCATCCCGATCGACGTGTTCTACCAATCGGGCCCGGTGCCCGACGGATTGTTCGTGCCCGACGCCGGCATCGAGCCCTACCGCGGCCGCGGCTAGCTAGTCGTCCTCACCCTGGTAGATGCAACCGGCGGTGCAGGTCTCATGGAGCACGATTTTGGAGAGCGCCGGCAATTCGGGTTTGAGGCGTTGCCAGATCCACCGCGCGATGACCTCGCTGGTGGGGTTCTCCAGGCCTTCGACCTCGTTCAAGTAATGGTGGTCGAGCACTTGGTGGAGGGGGGCGAACGCCGCCTTGATGTCGGCGAAATCCATCAC
>CBDUSV010000437.1:0-1873 GCA_965369885.1 uncultured bacterium | reverse complement strand
AGGCCCTTGGGGTCGCGTTGCTCACACGCCTCAACCGAGGCCTTGACGAAAATCTCGTGGAATGTTCCCTCGGGGACAGCCTTTCGCACCCGCTCGCGGTCGCTGCGGTAGGGCGAGATGAAGGCGGCGATGACGATGAAGCCCGCTTCCGAGAACAGGGCCGCGACTTCCCCGACCCGGCGGATGTTCTCGGCCCGATCCTCGGGCGCGAAACCGAGATCGGCATTGAGGCCGCGGCGGACGTTGTCGCCGTCGAGCACATATACCTGCATGCCCATGTCGAACAGGCGGTTTTCGGCGCCGATGGCGATGGTTGATTTTCCCGACGCCGACAAACCGGTGAGCCAGAACACCGAGCCCTGATGGTGGTTGCGCGACCAGCGCGTCTGGGTGGCGATGGCGTGATCGACGATATAGGTATTTTTCGGGGCGGCGCTCAAGAACGTCCGTTGGTCGGGATAGCCCTCGGTGCTGATAACGCCGCCGCCGACCACGTCATGGCCGTCCAAAAGCACGAACCGGCCGGTTGCCGGATTGACGGTGTATTCATCCAATGCCAGCATTGAAGATGCATGCACAATGACTTCGGCGATGCCGTTGCGCTCCACCATTTGTGCCGGATGGCGCGACATGTCCTCGAGATCGAAAACATGTTCTATGGCCTGAATCTCGATCGCGGCCTGGCTGGTGTTCAGCTTCATGCGCAATTCCGCACCGACGCTCAGCGGTTCGGCCCCGAGCCAGAACATTCGGGCCTTGAATATATCGGTTTCGATCGGCGGGTCGGCCTCGTGGCTGATGATCTCACCACGCTCGATGGGGATTGGCTCATCGAGGGTAATGCCGATGGATTGGCCGGCCTCGGCCTCGGTCACCGCCGCCTCGGTATTGCTGGATTCGATCGTACTCACGGTGGCGGTCTTGTTGGAAGGAGAGCAAAGAATTTTGTCGCCGACGCGCAATCGGCCGCTGGCAAGGCGACCGGTGATGATGCGGCGTTGGTCGGAATTGTTGATGTCCTGCACCGGAAGGCGCAAAGGCTGGTCCACCCGCTGCGCCCAGTGAGGCAGCTGGGCAATGGCGTCGGCAAGTGTAGGACCCTGGTACCAGGCCATGCGGCTGCTGGGCTTGGCGATGTTGTCGCCATCGCGTCCGGCCACCGGGATGAAGCTTTGGGGGGCAATGCCGAATTCCTTGAAATAGTCACCGATGACAGAACAAATTTCCTTGAAAGGTTTCTCCTCGAACCTGACCGCGTCCATCTTGTTGACGGCGATGATGACTTGGTCCAACCCCAGAAGATGAAGGAGATAGCCGTGGCGCCGGGTCTGTTCGCGCACACCCTCCTGGGCGTCGATAACGAGCAGCGCGGCATTGCCCATGGCCGCGCCCGATATCATGTTCTTGAGGAATTCGTGGTGTCCCGGAGCGTCGATCAACACATAATCACGCCCATCGGTGCGGTAGACGATGTGGCTGGCTTCGATGGTGACGGCCTGGTCGCGTTCCGCCTTGAGGCTGCCGGTGTCATGGAGTAGCCGACCGACGATGGTCGATTTGCCATGGTCTGCATGGCCAACCAGAACCACCTTCAAGGTTTCTTTTATCGGTGCCACGCCAGCCTACAACCGTGACCGTTACAGATAACCGTCGACGCGCAGCCGCTCGAACGAATCTTCGCTCTCAAGATGATCTAAATGGTCCATGACGCTCATCTCTAGCCGGAAAACTTTGAAATCTCAAAGGAATTTGTCGCCACCGTCGAGCAGATTGGCGACGGCGGCTGCAAGATCGGCGGCGATGAAATCCGGCTGATCGTCGCCTTGCGTGATGCGCCCGTGCTCGCCTTGGCCCCAGCCGGTCAGCACCAGGG
>CBDUSV010000436.1:0-1874 GCA_965369885.1 uncultured bacterium | reverse complement strand
CGAGATCGGCTGGGCGCCTTCAGTCCTGGACCCCCATCATGGCGCGCCATTTGTGGGGCCGGGTGAACTTGAAGTTCCACAGGCCGAGCTTCAAGCGCCGGGCCTCGGCCTCGGCGGTTGAATAGTCCTTTATGGTCTTGTCCTGGGTGGTGGTGTCCTTGGCAAGCGCCTTGGCAAGCGCCTGATCGATGGTGGACCAGCCATGTTTCAGAAGATTTCGGGCCACATCCTGGCCCTTGCCGTCATAGCAGACCGCATGAATACGGCCCTTGGCGTCGATCGAGCGTTGATGGCACACCAGCTCCTGGTCCTTGATGTTGAGCTCCAGGGTCTGCTTGGCATAACGGCCGCAGGGGAATTCGCCGCGCTCATACCAGCAGGTCTGGTTGGGACTGGGCGCGTCGATGCCGTAAAACCGGATCTTGTGGCCCTTGATCTCGATGGTCTTGCCGTCGAGGACCACCGCGGTTCCCTCGAAAGTGGGCGCCTTGGCGTCTTTCGCGGCGCGGGCCGGCGCCATGACAAGCACCTGGGCCAGCGCAAGCATTAGACAAATAGCCGTGAACATTCGGGTCATGGTCATGATGGTCTTATATTGCCATTCCCTTAAGAAATCTTAATGCCCCTGCGCCGCCGGCAAGATCCGGGTGGGGGCCTGGTCACAATCTTTCGCCGCCTTGAAGGGGCGAGAAGCGAACCGGCAGGATGCGCTTTTCCCGGATGCGGCCTGTCGCGTCCTTCTTGATCAGGGTCAGGAACTGGGGCCCGTCGGCGCGGCCAAGTGGGACCACCATGCGCCCGCCGGGCTTCAACTGGTCGAGCAGGGGTTGGGGCACGTAGGTCATCGATTCCTTGATGATCATGGCGTCATAGGGGCCATGCTTGGCCCAGCCGAAATAGCCGTCGCCGGCGCGCACCTGGACGTTGTCGTAACCAAGACGCGCCAATGTCTTCGCCGCGCGCACCGCCAAGGGCTTGATGATCTCCACCGAATAGACCCGTTTCGCCAGTTTCGCCAGCACCGCGGCATGATAGCCGGCCCCGGTTCCGGTCTCGAATACCACCGCGCCGGCGGTGATATCGGCGAGATCGCACATCAGGGCGATGAGATAGGGTTCCGAGATATTCTGGCCGTGACCGAGCGGCAGGGGACGGTTGAGATAGGCGAAGGGCTTCAAGGGCTCTGGCACGAATTCGTGGCGCGGCACCTCGGCCATGACCTTCAACACCCGGCGATCGAGCGGCGCCAGGCCCACCATCCGTTCGGCGGCGCGCGCGTTGGATTCGATGTCGCGCATCAGCGCCGCGCGCAGATCCGAATAGTCGGGCTTGTCTCTGTCCTGGGCGCCCGGCGCGCCGCCTGAAAGCGCCAGGGTCCCCAAGAAGAAAACCAGCGGCATGGTTCGTGGAAACCTCGTCATCCTTGAACCATAACAACTGAGTGGCGGACAACACCAGCTTGCATTGGCCGCCGGGCCCGGTCAGGATACCGTCATGGGAAAGAACATGCGCAGAGTAGGGCATCTTCGCACTCTGATGTGGGCGTCGATCCTCGCCCTTGGCGCCGTCATGGCCGTGCTCTCGGCCATCGGCACGTCGGCGGCGCCCACCGAGTCGCCCACCGGGATGCCCACCGGACAGGTCGTGCAGCTCGAAATCAAGGGTCCGATCGGGCCGGCGACCCAGGATTATATCCAACGCGGCCTGGAAAAGGCCGCCAAGCTGAACGCCGCCGCCGTGGTCTTGCGGATCGACACGCCGGGCGGCCTCTCAACCTCGATGCGCGGCATCATCCAGGATATCCTGTCCTCGCCGGTCGCCGTCATCAGCTTCGTCGGGCCCAGCGGCGCCCGGGCGGCGTCGGCCGGCACCTA
>CBDUSV010000435.1:0-1883 GCA_965369885.1 uncultured bacterium | reverse complement strand
CGGGGTGTCGGCGCGAAACAGCCCGAACGAGACCAGGAACACGTGCAGCAAGGAGGCGTGGTACGGGTCCTTGAGATTCTCGAACTTCACCTTCCAGTTGGAGCGGATGCGCTGGCGTGAATAGCCCAGCACCCGGAGCCCGCGGCCATCGAACACCCGGTCAAAGCTGCTCACCATCTTGGGGCCGAGATACTCCTCGAAGCTCGGCATGGAATGATCGAAGCTGGCGAAGATGACGCCGCCCCGGGTCGCGACTTTCAAGGTGGCGAGGCCGTGCTCCTCCATCTTGAAGTCCTTGGGCATGCCGCCGCGTTTCTTGACCCCCCTGCGGAACGGCACGCCGATGAGGTTGCCGTTAAGATCGAAGGTCCACTGGTGATAGGGGCAGATGAACTCGCTGGCGTTGCCGTGCTCCTGGTAGCAGAACTTGGTGCCGCGGTGGGAACAGCGGTTGACCACCACGTTCACCGCGCCGGCCTGGTCGCGGACATAGACCACCGCCTTGTCGCCTATGAAACTGCGGCGGAAATCGCCTGGGTTGGGGATTTCACATTCAAGGCCGACATAATTGTACGACGCGCCGGCGAAGATCACGTCCATCTCGCGGCTATAGACCTCGGGGTCGGAATAGACCCAATAGGGAATCCGGCTGACCCCGCCCTTGGGCCATTTTCGCGTCGGGGATTTGTTTTTCGCGTTGGACGCCATGATCGCTCCCGGGATCGCTCCTGGGGTCACTATAGCAAATTTAGATGGAACTCAAAGACAAGCCATCCCGCAAGAACGCCGTCACGCCCGGCCGAGGCGCTTCACGGCGATGTTGCCGGCGGCACCGATGGATGCCAGACCAACACCGATGGCGAGCGCTTCCATGAACGGCGCCATCAGGAACAAACCGGCCACGGCCGCGATCGCCCGGGTCCACCACACCGCGCAAAGCCGCTGATAGCCCTCGATGGCGGCGGCGATGAGGATGATGCCCGACGCCGCCGAGGCAAAGGTCAAGGCGGTCTTCCAAGCCGGGCCCATCCACACCAGTTCGGGCCCGTAGATGAAGGTGAAGGGCACCAGGAACGCCGCCAGCGCCAGGCGCACGGCGTGGCCGGCGATCTCGAGAGGATTGGCCTCGGCAATGGAAGACGCGGCATAGGCGGCGACGGCGACCGGCGGCGTGATGGCGCTCATCACCGCGAAGTAAAGCAGGAACAAATGCCCGGTCAGGTCCGGAATCTTGAGCTCGGTGAGCAGCGGGCCGACCAGGACGGCGGCCAGGATATAGGCCGAGGGCGTCGGCATGCCGAGGCCTAAGATGACGGTCAACGCCGCCGCGATCACCAGGGTGAAGAAAACCTGGGCGTCGGTGATGGCATAGATCACATGGGCGAACTTGGCGGCGAGGCCGGTCATGGTGATGCCGGCGATCACCAGTCCCGCCGCGGCACAGGCGCCGGCCACCGGCACCATGCGTATGCAGGTCTCGGCCAGCGCCTGGTAAATCTTGACCGGCCCGAGCCGGGTGTGGGTCTTGACGGCGGCGACAGCCAGCACCGCGGCGGAGCCGAACACCGCCACCATGGTGGGGGTGTAGCCCTTAAGCAGCGCCACCGTCAGCGCCACCAACGGCACCAGGAACAATCCGCCTTGCTTGAGGGTCGGCAGCATTCTGGGGATGTTTTCGGGGTCGAGGCCGCCGTAGCCGATGCGGATGGCGCGGAAATGGACCTGGGAGTAAACCCCGACATAGTAAAGGATCGCCGGCAGCAACGCCGCGATGGCGATGTCGGCATAATCGATGCCGGTATATTCGGCCATGATGAAGGCAGCCGACCCCATCACCGGGGGCACCAGGCTGCCGCCGGTCGACGCCGCGACCTCGATGGCGC
>CBDUSV010000434.1:0-1890 GCA_965369885.1 uncultured bacterium | reverse complement strand
GCTTCCCCGACCGCCGCACCGACCACGAGGCCGAGCTCGGCATCATCATTGGCCGCACCGCCTGCGACATCTCCCGCGACGAGGCGCTGGACTACGTCGCCGGCTACGCCATTGCCCTCGACATGGTGGTGCGCGGCCCCGAGGACCGCAGCTTCCGCAAGTCGGTCGACACCTATGCGGTGCTGGGCCCATGGATGACAACCGCCGACGAATTTCCCGATCCCGACACCATCGATTTCCACCTCTCGATCGGTGGCGAGGTGCGCCAGGAGACCAACACGTCGGACATGATCTATGACTGCCGCCGCCAGATTTCCTGGGCGTCCGAGTTCTACACCCTGCATCCCGGCGACATCATCATGACCGGGACCTGCCAGGGGGTGGGCCGGGTCCAGCCCGGCGACGTCATGCATCTGGAGATGGAAGGCGTCGGCGCCATGGACGTTGCCATCCGCGCCCACTGAGCGGGGCGGGCCGCCAACCTTAAGGGTTCGCCATGAATTTGGTGTCCTGCAGGAACTGTGACCATGAGGTTTCGGCGGGCGCCATCCTGTGCCCGCGTTGCGGCATCAAGTTCCCCAACCTGCCGATCCCGGCCCTGCCGGTGTATTGCAAGAACTGCGGCGGCGCCATCCGGGTGCATACAAAACTGTGCCCCCATTGCGATTGCATGCACCCGCAATACAGCGACCGGCAGCTCAAATATATCGACCGCGCGGCGACCGGGATCATCTTCACGGTGGTGTTTTTCGCACTGCTGTTGCTGGCCCGGCTGCTGGGCTGACCAGACCGCCGGGGGGAGCCGCGCGCGCTTAATTGCTGATGGAGAAGCCGACGGCCTTTTCGATCTCGGCCAAAAGCTCCTGGGCCGACACCGGCTTGGTCATGACGGCGACGGCGCCGATCTGTTCGGTGACCGAGTGGACCAATTTGTCGGAATCGCCGGTCAGGATGAGGATGGGGATGGTGCGGCTGTCGTCGCGGCGAATTTTGTTCAGCAGTTCCATGCCGTCCATCTTGTCCATATGCAGATCGCAGATGATGACGTCCGGGTCGTCTTCGGTCGGCTGATTGATGATCTCGAGCGCCGCCTCGCCGTTGGCGGCCTCTTCCACATCCTCGATGCCGACCTGGCTGAGCAGCTGGCGGACGATGGAGCGCATGGCGCGCTGGTCATCGACGATGAGAACACGGATCGAGCCGGGGTCTTTGTCTTCGGACATGGGATATCTTTCGCGGATATCTTTGGTTCATTATGGGCGGAACCGCGCCGGCTTTTGTGAAGCCGGGTTTGGCCCAACCAAAATCTATCACGAGGGGAGATTTTGGCAAGAGTTAGGGCGCGTAAAACCTCATGCGCCCAAACCCTTGACGCCGCCCCTGGCAGTCCCTGGCCACCACCCTGGCCCACCAGCCGTTGGGGGGGCTATGGCTTGAGGGGCAGGATGTTCCAGCTCACCTCGGGCTCATAGCCGGCGTCGGTGAACAGATTTCCCACCGGGCAGCGGTCTTCCGACAGCACTTTCAGCCGCTCGACGCGCTCGGGCGCCTCGTCGGTCTCGATATCGATCTCCATGGCGGCGGCGCAAAACCGCATCACCCGGTCATTGCCCTTGGTGCTGGGCAACCGGTCGGTGGTGGTGGACGCCCGGATCGCGATGGCGCCATGGTTGAAGCGCATGGCCTCGGCGACCTTGACGATCTGGACCCCCTGGCATGACGCCAGCGACGCGGTGAAATAGGCCAAGGGCGACGGCCCCTCATTGCCGCCGCCACGCGCCGGCGGCTCGTCGGCGATGACGGTGTGGCCCTCCGGCGTCGAGATATCGATGCGCACATCGTGCAGTACCCGGGCCTCTACGGTCCGCACGCTCAAAGTGGATTTTTCCT
>CBDUSV010000433.1:0-1899 GCA_965369885.1 uncultured bacterium | reverse complement strand
AGCGCCTGATGGACGTGGTGATGCCGCAGTTGGGCGAGACCGTGACCGAAGGCACCGTGACGCGGTGGTACAAGAAGGTCGGCGAGCGCATCGAGGCCGACGAATCCCTGTTCGACGTCGCCACAGAGAAGGTCGAGACCGAAATCCCGGCGGCCAAGGCCGGTACCGTCACCGAGATCCGCGTCAGCGAGGGCGAAACCGTCGATGTCGGCACCGTCCTGGCGGTGATCGCGGCAGAGGGTGATTCCGCCGCCGAAGCAGCGCCGGAAGCCGCCGCTCCCGAAGCCGAAGCCGCCACCCCAACAGCAGCGCCGGCGCCCACGCCGTCCCCACGGCCAAGCCGCGGCCCACGCGGTTCTGATGGCCGGGCCAAGCTGTCGCCGGTGGTGCGCCGGCTTTTGGAGGAACATGGCCTCAAGCCAGAGGACGTCACCGGCACCGGGCCCGGTGGGCGCATCCGCCGCGACGACGTGCTGGCCCATGTGAAGGACGGTGGCGCTCCCACCGCCGCCGCAACGCCAGCCGACGGAGATGACCGCACCGTGATCCCGTTCAGCCGGCGGCGCAAGCTCACCGCCGAACATATGACACGCTCCAAGGCGACGTCCGCCCATGTGCTCCAGGCCGTCGAAGCCGATTTCCATGGCGTCGATCAGGCCCGGGCCACCGTGCGGGACGACTGGAAGGCTAGGGAAGGATTTTCGCTGAGCTATCTGCCCTTCATCGCCCATGCGGTGTGCCGGGCCATTCCTGAGTTCCCCAACGTCAACGCCCATGTGGATGGCGACAATCTGGTGGTGTTCGGCCACGTCAACCTCGCCATCGCCGTCGATCTCGATTTCCAGGGCCTGGTGGTGCCGGTGATCCCCGAGGCCGAGACCAAATCGGTCGCCGATCTTGCCCGCGCCATCCATGATCTGGCCGACCGCGCCCGGTCGGGCAAGCTCCAGCCCGATGAGATGAGCGGCGGCTCCTACACCATCACCAATTCCGGCGCCTTCGGCACCCTGATCACGGCGCCGATCATCAACCAGCCCCAGGTGGCGATCCTGTCCACCGACGGCATCAAGAAGCGCCCGGTGGTCATCGAAGGCGATGAAATTGCCGTCCGCCCCATCGGCATCCTCGCCCAATCCTTCGACCACCGCGCCATCGACGGGGCCTATTCGGCGGCGTTCCTCGGCCGGGTCAAGACCCTGATCGAGACCACCGACTGGAAAGCGGAGCTCAGTTAGGCTGGGCGCCAATTAAAAAACACGGAAACAAGGGAAGCTGAGCCATGGCTGAAACCAACCTCACGCAACACACCATCGGATGGGTCGGCATCGGCCGCATGGGCTTTCCCATGGCGCGCAGGCTCCTGCAGGCGGGCTGCGACGTCACCGTCTACAACCGCACCCGGTCCAAGGCCGAGCCCCTGGCCGAGTTCGGCGCCAAGATCGTCGACAGCCCCGCCGAGCTCGCCGACCGCGACATCGTGTTTTTCATGGTCTCGGGCCCGGATGATCTGAAAGAGGTCACCATGGGCGCCAATGGCGTGCTGTCCAACCCGGATACCGTGCCCAAGCTTTTGATCGATTCCTCCACCGTCTCCGAGGAGGCCTCCGGCGAGGTCCGCGCTTACGCCGACAAGTTGGGCACCGCCATGCTGGCCGCACCGGTCAGCGGCAACGCCAAGGTGGTCCAGGCCGGCAAGCTCTCCATGGTCGCCTCGGGGCCCCGGGACGCCTTCGACATGGCTGCGCCCTATCTCGGCGTCGTCGGCATCGGCGTCAGCTATGTGGGAGAGGGCGAGCTCGCCCGCATGGTCAAGATCTGCCACAATATCCTGCTCGGCGTCGTCACCCAGTCCCTGGCCGAGATCACGGTGCTGGCGGAAAAGGGCGGCGTGCCCCGCCA
>CBDUSV010000432.1:0-1908 GCA_965369885.1 uncultured bacterium | reverse complement strand
ATAATGAGGGGGGCTGAAATGATTAGATTGGATGTGGCTCTACTATTAGGCTCACTCCCAACTCCACCAAACCCCACCTACCCCCCGAACCACATGCGGCGCCAGGGGTGGACTGTTACGTCTCTTAGGCCTTCGCGGATGGTGGGCTCGGTGGCGACGATGTCCTTGGCCTCATCGAGGGTCACATTCTGCAGGATGTAGACGGCGCCGCCGTGGCGCGTGCCGTCTTGTTCGGCCTGGGGGCCGGAGCCGAATAAAATTCCCTTGTCGAACAGGTCCTGGAGGAAGTCCACATGCTCGGCATGGACCTCTTCCGAGGAGCGGTCGATCTTGGGCGCCGGTTCGATCTGGTTGGAGACGCAGACGCAGAGATATTGGGGGTCGCGCTCGCCGCGCCCGGCGATGGCCGGGGCCGTGTCGGTTGATGTGTCGGCCATGGAAAGTCTCCCTGTTTGGTTGTGAATTTTTGCTCTCTGGTGAAATCTAGCACGGATGGCGGCGGCCTTTAACCCTATCCCGATAGGTCTTTTCCCCGCCCGCCGGTTCTGAGATAATGGGGGCTTGAGGATACATATCCCCCGAGGCAGATGCCCCAAGGAGGCAGACCCAATGAGTGAGACCATGGATACCCCCAATATTTCCCTCCAGGAGCAGCGGCGCGCCGAGCTCGAGGCCGACGGCACCCCGTTCCATCCCGAAAGCTACACCGGCACCTCGCCGATCAAGGTCAGCAAGCTCGGCCATATGGTCTATGAGGTCACCGATGTGGAGCGCACGGTCAGGTTCTGGACCGAGGTCATGGGCTTCATCGAGACCGACCGCAACGAACACGGCATGGTGTTCTTCCGCTGCGGCCCCGACCATCACGCCATCGGCCTCACTCCCGCCAAGGCCGACCGCCGGCCCAAGTCGGAAGAGGCGATCAAGGTCCAGCACCTGGCGCTGGAGGTGGAAAACACCGATGTGCTGCTGGCGGCCCGGGAGTATCTGATCGCCAACGACATCCCCATCGTGTTCGATGGCCGCAAGGGCGCGGGCTGCAACTATTCGCTGCACTTCTGCGATCCCGACGGCTTCGAGTTCGAGCTCTACTGCCTGATGGACCAGGTCGGCGAGGACGGCAAGTTGCGCCCGGAAGACCAGTTCCGCCGCGCGCCGACCCTGGAAGAGGCCATCGCCAACCCGCTGCCCAAGACCTGGTAAAAAATCTGGGGTCGGCGGGGCGCCCCCTATACGGCCCCCGCCATCGCACAAGAAAAAAGGCGCTCCCGGCAATCGGGGGCGCCTTTTGTCGCGTGTGCCTTCGTTGATCGAGGCGCGGTTATTTCTTGCAGTCGATCTTCTTGGCGGTCGAACCTGGGCTGGCATAGGTGAACTTGCAGGTCATGCCGACCTTGATGTTCTTGCGCTTGGTCTTCTTGCCGTCAATCGTGACCTTGGTGCGCGAGCCCGAGACCTTGGCCAGGTTCTCCTTGCCCTTGTAGCTGATCCAGACGCGGCGCCCGCCACGCTTGGTCTTGGTGACCTTGCCGGAATGCACCTGCATCGGCACCGGCGGCCGGGAGTCCATGATCTTCTTGTACCTGGCCAGCACCGCAGGTGGGGTGTCCTTCAGGGCCTGGAGGATCTTGCCCAGCTTCTTGTGGCCCAGCGGGCTGATGTCGAGCTTGAGCCGCTTGCCAAGCTTGACGAATTCCGGATCATGGCCGGTCTTCAGGAACGCGGCGCGCAACGCCTTGGCCCGGTCGGCGGGGATGCCTTCGGGGCCGGCATAGGGCCGGTACATGAACAAGGGGGTCTCCTGCAGATTGATCAGGGCCAGCGCCTCCTTGTTGGGGGCAAGCTCGCGCGCCGTCGGCAGGTTGGGGTAGTCCTTGTGCCGGGTGAGGCGGCCGAACTGCAACAGGA
>CBDUSV010000431.1:0-1919 GCA_965369885.1 uncultured bacterium | reverse complement strand
CGTTGCTCATGGTGTTGGCCATGGCGGTGGTTGGCTTCGGTGTCTTCGCCGTGCCGGCCGTGGCGGAGACAAAATCTGCCGTCATCAACGTAAAAGCGGTCTTTCCCCTCGCATCCCGTGACATCGTCGATATCGTGGCTGACGGCGCCGGGGATCTGAGGTTGATGCTGTCGCCGAAGGCGGCGCAGCGCTTCGAGGACTACACCTGGCGCTTCGTCGGAGAAAAGGTCAAAGTCACCGCCGGCGGCAAGGTCCTGGTCGAGGCCGTGGTCCGCGCCCCGGTGACCACCGGGGTGATCGTGATCACCACCAAGGGCGCCACCGATGCCGCCGAAACCCTGCAACTGCTGAAAAAGAAATAGAGTGCGGCTAAAGGACGCCGGGGATCCAGCGCTTCACCCGGGCGGTGTAATCGCTGTATTCAGCCCCGAACATTGCCAGAAGGTGCTCCTCGTCCGCCAGCACGCGGCGGTGGAACCACACCATATTGACCACGAGTAGGGCCAAGGCCAGCCACGATAAGAAGGTCAGCGCCAGTCCCGCCATGAAGATGAGATGGCCGAGATACATCGGGTTGCGCAAATACCGGTAAGGCCCCGCGCTCACGATGCGCTCGGGCGGGACGTCAAGCCCGGGACCGCCGCCGCCGAGCCTTGCGCGGTAGGTCCCCACCAAACGGAACTGTAGATAGCCCCACAGCAGCAGCACGGCGCCCCACGGCACGATGGTGATGTCGCGGCCGTGGAGGGCGAGCTCAAAAGCGGCCACGCATAGCGGATAGACGATGAATGTCCGCTTCGAGGTGTTGAGATAGCGCCGCAGCACGCCACGGGTGGCTTTGGGGCTGGTTTCGTTCATATTGGCCATGTGGTTGCGATGCCTTTCATGGCGGGCTAGCCATGGTAATCTAGCCCAATAACTTTGAAGAGCAGTCAATGAAAATCGCGGTACCCGATCTGATATCCAATTCCTATTTCCCGGCGGTGGCCGCGGTCGAGCTCGGCCTGTTCAAGCAAGAGGGGCTGGATATGACCCTGGAGATGATTTTTCCGGTCAACAAGAGCCTGGAAGTGCTCCGGGACGGGGAGATCAATTTCGTTGCCGGGTCTGCCCACAGCATCCCCCATGCCTTTCCAGGATGGCGCGGCGGCAAGCTGTTGGCCGCCCTGGCCCAGGGCATGTACTGGTTCTTGATATTGCGGGCCGATCTTGGCGCCAAGCAGGGCGATGTCGAGGCCGTAAAGGGCCTCAGGATCGGCGCCGCGCCCCTGGTGGATCTGGGCTTGAAACAGCTCTTGGCCGATGCCGGCATCGATCTGGAGAAGGACAAGGTCGATATCGCGCCGGTGCCCGGCGCCGTCGCCGGGGGCAATGTCAGTTTCGGCGTCACCGCGGCCCAGGCCCTGGCGGACGGCAAGATCGACGGCTTCTGGGCCAACGGCATGGGGGCCGAGGTCGCGCTGCAGAGTGGCGTTGGCACCCTGGTCATCGATGCGCGGCGCGGTGACGGCCCGCCCGCGGCCTTCAACTACACCATGCCGGCCCTGATCACGTCGGACAAGATGATCGCCGACAACCCGGATGAATGTGCCGCGGCGGTCCGCGCGTTGGTCAAGACCCACCAGGCGCTCAAGGCGGATGTCAGCCTGGCGACGGAGGTCGGGGAAAAACTGTTCCCGCCCCACGAGGCCGGCCTGATTGCCGATGTGGTCGCCCGCGATCTGCCTTATTACGACGCCGTCATCACCCCTGAGTTCATCAGCGGCATGAGCGCATTCTCCCGCGCCACCGGGTTGATCACCGAAGACGTCAGCTATGACCAAGCCGTCGCCACCCAATTCAGCGATCTCTGGACCCCTTGAGGGGGCCGATGAGTGAATTGGACATCTACGCCGACCAGGGCTTCGGCAACACAAGCG
>CBDUSV010000430.1:0-1942 GCA_965369885.1 uncultured bacterium | reverse complement strand
GCCGACGGGCGGATTTTCACCGGCCGCCAGGCCCAGGCCAACCGCTTGATCGACGGCATCGGCGGCGAGACCGAAGCCCTGGCATGGCTGGAGGAAACCCACGATATCTCGAAGACCCTGCCGGTGCGCAACGTCAAGATCAAGCGGGAGCGGCGGAATTGGCTCGATTGGCTCTCCGACATGCCTGGAAAAACATTGTTTTCTGAAAGACTTACCCTTGACGGGCTGGTTTCGCTTTGGCACCCTGAAGGGAATTAAAATCGACCCTGGCTAATACATGTCCCTTTTGAGGCGCAGCAGCATCCAACGGGGCCGGAATATAACGGAGGGGGGCCATGACCAAATCGGAACTTATCCTGCGGCTTGCTGAGCGCAATCCACATCTCTATCACCGCGATGTCGAACGGATCGTCAGTACTATATTCGACGAAATCACCCGGGCCCTGGCCCAGGGCGACCGCGTGGAGTTGCGGGGATTTGGCGCGTTCTCGGTGAAGCGGCGGGACGCCCGCATCGGCCGCAATCCCAGGACCGGCGAATCGGTCAATGTGGCGGCCAAGCACGTGCCTTTCTTCAAGACCGGAAAGCAGCTGCGCGAGCGTTTGAACGGCGGCGGTTAAGACCCGCCCGGGATCGCGGATTGGGAATATTAGGGGCGCAATATCCTTTGAGGCCCAATCGGGCGGTCCCCAACCTTGGCTCGAGACCCGGTGAGGCGGCGTGAAAATTCTCTTCTGGATTCTCGGTCTCCCGTTCGTTTTGGCAATCGTCATCTTCGCCCTGTCCAACCGCGGCAAGACCGATCTCGGTTTGTGGCCCCTGTTGGACCCCACCCCTATCCCGGTCTATGCCGTGGTGCTGATCGCTGCCGTCATCGGCTTCCTCGCCGGGGGCATCTACGCCTGGGTCTCGGGGGGCAAGCACCGCCGCCAGGTCCGCCGGGCGCGCCGCCAGGCCAAACAGCTCGAGAAGGAAAACCAGGACCTGCGCAAGCAACTTGCCGCCGCCGAGGCCCATCGCCATGTCGCCCTGGCGCCCGCCCCGGCCGCCGCCGCGCCCGCGCCAATGATCGAGACCCAAGCCCGCTCTTGAGGCCGGCCCTCGACTGACATATATCCCGACTGATATAACATCGCACCCCCAGGCCCTAGGCCCTAGAATCCAGAACCGCGCCATGAGCGACAGCGAAGCCCCCAACCGCATTTTCTGTGCCATCGATAGCGCCGATTTCGATGCCGCCCAAGGTCTTGTCCGTGGCCTTGCCGGCGCCGTCGGCGGCATCAAGCTGGGTCTCGAATTCTTCACCGCCAACGGCATCACCGGCGTCCGCCGCCTGGTCGAAGATGACGCCCCAGGCAACGCAGCCGTCAACGGCGCGGCGCCGCGCCTGTTTCTCGATCTCAAATTCCACGATATCCCCAACACCGTTGCCGCCGCGGTGCGCGCCGCCATGCCATGCACGCCCTTCATGATCAATGTCCATGCCCAGGGCGGCGCCGAGATGTGCCGCGCCGCCGCCGCCGCCGCCGCCGAAGAGGCCGCGCGCCTGGGGGTTGCACCGCCCAGCGTGCTGGGCGTCACCGTGCTGACCAGCCTCGATGACAATGATCTCGCCCAACTGGGCCAAGGCGAGGTGGCGGATCAGGTCCGGCGTCTGGCGGCGCTTTGCCAGGACAATGGCCTCGATGGCGTGGTCTGCTCGGCTTTCGAGGCCGCAACACTGCGGGCCCAGTGCGGCGCCGGTTTCACCCTGGTGGTGCCGGGCATCCGTCCCGGTGTCAGCGCCGCGGATGACCAAAAGCGGGTGATGGGGCCGGGCCAGGCGGTCAAGGCCGGCGCCGATTATCTCGTCATCGGCCGGCCCATAACCCGTGCTCCCGACCCGGCGGCGGCGGCCCGCGCCATCGCCGAAGAGATCACCGCCGCCGAGACCGGCTAAGGG
>CBDUSV010000429.1:0-1948 GCA_965369885.1 uncultured bacterium | reverse complement strand
CCAATTCCACATGCTGGATGTTGCGCTCGATCCCCGGGTCGGCCCAGATCTCGAGACGGGTGCGCTCGGCCCCGATCCCGGCGAGGCTGAGGGCGGCGCCGACATTGACGTTGGCCGGGAACCCCTTGGCGCCGTCCCCGGCGCTGCCATCGAAGACCTTGAGCGGCGCGGTCAGGCCGTCGAGGCTGATGCCGTTCTGGACGAGATAGGGCGCGCCTTTGAGGCCGGCGGGGGGCTTGCGGGTCACCAGCTTGACCGAGCTGATCTCGCCCTCGGCGGCGGCGCGCACCGCATCCAGGCCCAGAAGAGCGCCGGTGGGGACGATGATGCGCCCACCCGAGCGCTCCGCCGCCGCGATCAATTGGGGGTGGTCCAGCAGGGCCCCGACGCTGAGCGGCATGAGAATTCGCCCGGCATCGATCGCCGCTTCGGCGATCTCGGCAAATACCGCGGCGGGGGCGCATTCGACCACCACATCGGCGGCCTCGGCCAGGGCCTTGAAGTCCAAGACCGGCACCTTCCGTCGAAATTTGGCCATGCGCTTGTCTGCCTTGGCGCCATCGCGGGCGGCAATGGCGACGAGCTCAAGGCCTTCGATGCCGCCATCCAGGCGCTCCGCCACGGCGGCGCCGATGGCGCCGAAGCCGGCGATGCCGACGGCTAGCGGCGGGGCCGGGCGGGAAGTTTCGGGTCGGTCTGCTGCCAAGGGTCCGGGTCCTCAGGGTGGTGAAGCCATCGGGCTTAAGCTAGACTGAGCGGTGGGCAAATTGCAAACCGTGAGCGCATGAATTCGACCAAGGGCCCCAAGGTTTACATAACCACTTGCGTGACAACAGGAGATCAAGATGGCGAAGCTGAGACATATCGCGATGTCGGTTCCCGACCCGGACAAGATCGCCGATTTCTACTGCCAGGCGTTCGACATGGAGCGCATCGGCACCACGGATTCGCCGTTGGCCAAGGGGGTCTATGTCTCCGACGGGGTGATGACCCTGGCGCTTTTGCATTTCAAGAGCGACAAATGGGCCGGTTACGTGGAAGGCGAGGACGAACGCGGCATGGACTATGTCGGGCTTCACCATATCGGATTCCATGTCGATGAACTGCGGGCCACCGAAGGCAAGATCGAGGACGCCGGCGGCAAATACTTCATGGGCCGGCCCGACGCCGATGCGCCGACGACGTTTTACGAAGAAAAATTCCGCGATCCCAACGGCGTCATTATCGATATCTCCCATCTCGGCTGGCTCGACCGCTAAGAGGAAGATGAGACCATGGTGACGTACAAATACAATTCAGCCGACAATCACCTCGACCAGCGCTGGATACCGCGCAATCTGTGGCAGGACCGGGTGGACGCCAAATTCAAGGACCTGGCGCCCAAGGTCATCGAGGTCGACGGCAAGGAGTTGTGGACCTGGGAAGGCAAGGTGGTCGGCGGGCGCGACGGCGGCACCGCCGACGGCAAGGACAATGGGACAATTCTCAGCCAAATCTTCGGCCCGTCCGGCGCCCGGGTGCCGGAAGGCTCCCTGCCCCCGGCGGACCCGGATCTTCTGCTCGAACATATGGATTTCGGCAATATTTACGGCTATGTCGGCTTTGGCTCGACCCGAAAATGGGACATCGATGATCCCGAACTGCGCCACCAGGTGTACCGCGTCTACAACGACTGGGTCATGGAACTGAACGCCCGTGATCCGGACCGGCTGTTGAATTTGCCCAATCTTCCGGTGTTCGATCCCGCCGCCGTCGCCGATGAAATCCGCCGGCTTGCCGCCTTGGGCTGCAAGGCCGCCGAGTTCGTGCCGTTCGATGGCCCCGAGCCGCTGTTTCACGAGGTCTGGGAGCCGGCCTGGGAGGCCTTTGAAGACACCGGGGTGGTGTTCTGCGCCCATATCGGCGGCAGCGCCGAGACCACCATCCCGCCGGTGGGCCGGGGCGAGCG
>CBDUSV010000428.1:0-1962 GCA_965369885.1 uncultured bacterium | reverse complement strand
CTTGGAAAATTTTGAATCTATGAGCATCATTCCATAACAAGATGACGCGGATAAATCATATAGGAATAATCTGTAATTCTCAAGCTAAATGATTGTTATCATTGCTGAATACTTACAAACCGTTAACCATCTTCCGAACATTAGAAGTAATCGTTGAAACTCAATGGAAATTCGCCTCCGTGCGGTCGGCGTGCATTCGTCCTATGATGAAGCCGAGAGGGACGGCGATCATGGTGCTTGAGATCAAGCCATTGTCCGATGCGCTGGGGGCGGAAATCCTCGGCGCCGATCTTGCGCGGCCGTTGGCTGATGCCGAATTCGAACCCATCCATCAGGCCTTTCTTGATCATCGCATGGTTGTGATCCGCGGCCAGAAGCTCGTGCCCGAGGACCACATTGCCTTTGCCCGCCGCTTCGGCGATCTCGAGCCGCAAAACGGCGCCGAATACCTGCTGCCCGGCCATTCCGAGATCATCCAGTTGTCGAATGAGATCAAGGACGGCAAGCCCATCGGCGTCATCAATGCCGGGGATTTCTGGCATTCCGACCAGGCCTTCTGTAAGGCGCCGTCGCGCTGCACGGTGCTGTATGCCCTCAAACTTCCGGACCGCGGCGGCGATACCGAGTTCGCCTGCATGCATGGCGCTTATGACGCCTTGGACCCGGACCTGCGTCACCGCATCGCCGACCTCAAGGGCATCAACACCATCTCCAAGCTGCGCAATCCGCGGGTCAAGGTCTCCGCCACCCGCCCCGGCGCCAAACAGTTCTATGAAAAAATGGATGCCGAGACCGATGACATGGCCCATCCCCTGGTTCGCATCCATCCCGAAACCGGCCGCAAGTCGCTTTATCTGTCGCCGCGCTTCACCATCGCCATCGAGGATCTCGACGACGGGGACGCCCAGCCGTTGCTCGACCGGCTGTTCGCCCACCAGATCCACGATGATTTCATCTACCGCCACACATGGCGCAAGGGCGACGTGGTGATGTGGGACAACCGCTGTGTGATTCACCGCGCCTGTGGCGGCTATGAATATCCCGACACCCGCCTGATTCACCGGATCATCGTCACCGGCGACGTCCCGTTCTGACCGGCATCGGGGAGGATCGGATGCGGGCATCAAGATTGGGGGCAATATTGATCCCGGTGCTGGGCGCCCTTGCCATGGCGGCGGCGGCTGAAGCCACGCCCGGCGACTGGCATTTTGTTCAAGTCGATGGTGTCAAGGTGCGCCGCGCCCCGGATCCCGAAGCCGCCGTGGTCATGACCTTGAACAAGGGCCACAAGCTGTTCGAATGGCGCCGCCGGGGAGACTGGATCAAGGTCAACATCTACGGCGCCATCGGCAAGGAAGGCTGGGTTGAGCGCAAATTCATCGGCCCCAGGCCCCCCGGCGAGAAACCTCCCGAAAAGCCCCTTCCGCCACCGGAACCCGCGGCAAAGCCAAAAGCGCAAAAGCCGAAGATCGAGCCGACCGCCTTCGTGGTCGAAATCACCGGGTCCACGTTGTTGCAATACCGGGGCAATTGCCGCATCCGTGATGCCCGAGGCAAACTCCACTTTCCCAAACTTCGCGGTTCCGTGCCCAGGCGCATCGCGATCGCCGGCCAGGCGGTCTCCTGTATCATCCAGAAATGGGATTCTTGGGGCTCTCTCCGGGTCCGGCTGATGTCCGGCGGCAGGGTCATAGCCGCGGCAGGGACACGGGCGCCCTACAATTGGGTCCGGGTGCGGAGCGCCGGCCCGTGGGGTCGGGCCGGAAGTCGAAGAGGGGTGAATTGGGCCATCCCGCGGCGCCGGCCGAAACCCGTCAAACCCGGCCAGCCCATCGGCAAACCGGCGCCACCTGTTAAAAAGACCCCTTAAGTTGATGGGCCAGGGAGGGGCCAGGGAGGGGCCAGGGAGGTAATATTGACGCGAGCGCGCGGGCCGGGGCTATTCCCGGGGCGATTCCATAT
>CBDUSV010000427.1:0-1989 GCA_965369885.1 uncultured bacterium | reverse complement strand
ATCCTTTGGACGGGGAATGCACCCCCATGCCGAGTTTGAGGAGCAAGAAATTAGAATTTCATGTGATCAGGTATTACATTTTTTATGAGAAGCCCTTGAGGATAGATCAACCCTCAAGCTGCATAAAATTCGTGCAAAAATGAACGAAAATGGTTAATTAGCCTGTTTTCATCAAATTTTTGTGAGTTGCGAATTCCGTTGAGTTGTGGCATGCTCTAAATCAGTATAGAGAATGTTTTTCCCCAAAAATAAATAACAATATCGATGGGGCAGGGAGAGCGTTGGTGGTCGAACAACAAGTTGGCCGGCGTTATGAGGGGCCATCGGTACATTTGGCCTTTCCGGCCGAACACACCTTAAAAGACAGGGGTTATTCCCGTCACCGCCCGGTGTCTCGGCCGGTCGTGGGCGGCATGCTGAGGGTTGCGGACGCATTCATTCTGGTCGTGACCGCTGCAATCTCACATCAAGCCTATCTTGGCCATATTTTTGGCCCGGTCAGCGGTTGGCCCAGTCAACATGTCACTTTTGCCCTGATTGCCCTGCTCCTTCAGCTCAATTTGTTTCACTTTGCCGGTCTTTACAAATTTGATGTCCTGCGTCGGCCCTATCACCAAAACTTGCGCATGGGCGTTGCATGGTCGATGGTGTTTTTCCTGCTCATCACCCTGGGATTCCTCACCAAGACCTCGGACCAGGTCTCGCGGGGCTGGATGTTGATCTGGTTCTTTTCGGGGCTTGGCAGCTTCGCGGTGGTCCGTGCCGCCATTTCCGGACGTATCGGCATCTGGCAGCGCCAGGGACGGTTCCGGCGCAACGTCGTCATCTTCGGTGCCGGTGAACAGGCAAACAGACTGATCCAATATCTCGAGAACGCCAAAGAATCAGATGCTGAGATATTGGGCGTATTTGACGATCGTGGCGACCGGGTGCCTGCAGTGGTCGAAGGCCACGCCAAAATGGGAAGCACCGAAGATTTGATCGAATTCACGCGTGACAACCGAGTCGATGAGGTTCTGGTGGCCCTGCCGTGGACGGCGGAAGGCAGGTTGCTTGATCTATTCAAGAAGTTCAGCACCCTTCCCGTGGATGTCAGATTGGGGCCCGATTTGATCGGCTATCGGCTGCCGCAATGCTCATTCGACCAATTGGGCCGGGTACCGATCCTCAATGTCGCTCACAAGCCGCTTTCCGATTGGAAGTTTCTGTCCAAGGCAATCGAGGACCGGGCGATGGCAGCTTTGATCATGCTGTTCATCCTGCCCTTGTTCCTTGCCATCGCCGCCCTGGTCAAGATCTCCAGCCCCGGGCCGGTGTTGTTCCGGCAAAAGCGCTTCGGCTTTAACAATCATCTGATCGATGTCTACAAATTCCGCACCATGTACCACGACCAGGGCGATGCTGATGCGGATTGCCACACCACAAAGGGCGATATTCTTATTACACCCTTGGGCCGGTTCCTCCGGCGCTCGAGTCTGGACGAGCTCCCTCAGTTCATCAATGTACTCAAGGGTGAAATGTCGATCGTGGGTCCACGGCCCCATGCCATCTTGACAAAAGCCAAGGGCCGGCTGTTTGAAGAAGTGGTCCAAAATTATGCGTCGCGCCACCGGGTCAAACCGGGGATCACCGGCTGGGCCCAGATCAATGGCTGGCGTGGCGAAACCGATACCGAGGATAAGATCCGGAAAAGGGTCGAGCATGACCTCTATTACATCGAGAACTGGTCCATCGCCCTCGACCTCAAGATCATGCTGATCACCATATTCGTCCTGTTGAAGGGAAATAACGCCTACTGACGCAATGTATTTAGAGGGGGCCAAGACAAACGGTGGGATGTCCAGGAATCCCGCAATTGCTTGATTAATTTGAAGGTTTTGTATATTTGCTAGTGGCATGAGCCGCCAAAACAGTAAATCAGACATGCTTGGATTTGATTGGAATTTGTACTAACGTGGCACTTAGATGGTCATTTAGAAGACAAGGCTT
>CBDUSV010000426.1:0-1994 GCA_965369885.1 uncultured bacterium | reverse complement strand
CCGACGACCAGCCGGGGTGGGACAGTCCGTGGGGCCGGGGACGGCCGGGCTGGCACATCGAATGCTCGGCGATGTCGGAGACCCTGTTGGGCGAATGTTTCGACATCCATGGCGGCGGGCTCGATTTGGTGTTCCCCCACCATGAGAACGAGATCGCCCAGAGCACCTGCGCCAATAAGGGCGGCAAATTCGTCAATGTGTGGATGCACAACGGCTATCTCACCGTCGATGGCGAGAAGATGTCCAAGTCGCTCGGCAACTTCCTAACCGTGCGCGAGCTGTTGGAACTGGGACTTGAAGGCGAGAGCCTGCGCCTCGCGCTGTTGAAGGCGCATTACCGCCAGCCGCTGGATTTCACCCTGGACGGGGTCAGGGAATGCAAGTCCGAGCTGGATTATTTCTACACCGCCTTGCACAAGCTCAAGCATCTGGCGGTGGAAAAAGCCGACGTGCCCGATGATGACGTCATGGCGGCGCTCGAAGACGATCTCAACACCCCCCTTGCGCTCAGCCTCCTCCATGACCATACCAATAGCCTGAACCAGATGATCGAGGCCGGTGCCGACGACAAGGATATGGCCGAGGCGGCGGGCAGGCTACTGGCCGGCGGCGATGTGCTGGGCTTGTTGCAGCAGGATCCGGAAGCGCGCAGGAAGGGTGTTTCGGTTGAACAGGATCGCGAAGATGATCAGATCGATGAACAGATCGCCGCGCGCGTCGAGGCCCGGAAATCAAAGGATTTCGCCGAGGCCGACCGCATCCGCGCCTCCCTCGAGAGCGCCGGCGTCGTGCTCGAGGACAAGCCCGACGGCTCCACCGAATGGAGGCGCGCCTGATGAGTGATGACGGCCGCATCTATCTTTATGACTGCACGCTGCGTGACGGCGCCCAGACCCAGGGCGTTGATTTCAACGTCAATGACAAGCTCGCCATCGCCGATGAACTCGACCGCCTCGGCATCGATTATGTGGAGGGCGGCTGGCCCGGCGCCAACCCCACCGATGACAGCTTCTTCGCCGATGTGCCCGCCTTCGGCCATGCCCGGCTCACCGCCTTCGGCATGACAAGGCGCGCCGGGCGCAGCGCCGAGAACGACCCGGCGCTGGCGGCGTTGCTCGCCACCAAGGCCAGGGTGGTGACCATGGTGGGCAAGACCTGGGACTTCCAGGTCAAGGTGGCGCTTGGCATCGAGACCGCGGAAAACCTGGCGATGATCGGCGACAGCATCACATATGCCGCCACCAAGTGCGACGAGGTCATGTTCGACGCCGAGCATTTCTTCGACGGCGCCAAGGCCAACATGGATTACGCCCTCGAATGTGTCACCACGGCGCACGCGGCCGGCGCCCGTTGGGTGGTGCTGTGCGACACCAATGGCGGCACCCTGCCCCATGAGATCGCCGACATCGTCACCCAGGTGACCAAGCACATCCCCGGCAGCCATCTCGGCATCCATTGCCACAACGACACCGAGAACGCCGTCGCCAATTCGCTGGCCGCGGTCGGCGCCGGGGTGCGCCAGGTCCAGGGCACCCTGAACGGCCTGGGCGAGCGCTGCGGCAATGCCAATCTGATCACCCTGGCGCCGACCCTTATGCTCAAGCTGGGCTATGACACCGGCATCGACGCCGACGGGCTCGCCCGGCTGACCCATGTCTCGCGCCTGGTGGATGAGCGCCTCAACCGGGCGCCCAACCGCCACGCCGCCTATGTCGGCGAGGCCGCCTTCGCCCATAAGGGCGGGCTGCATGTCTCGGCGGTGGAAAAAGACCCCCAATGCTACGAGCATGTGGCGCCGGATGTGGTCGGCAATCTCCGCCATATCGTGGTGTCCGACCAGGCCGGCCGCGCCAATGTGATCTCCCAGCTGCGCGCCGCCGGCTTCGACATCGACGGCGACAATCCCAAGATCCGCGATCTGGTCGAGCTGGTGAAATCCCGGGAATATGACGGCTATTCCTATGACGGCGCCGAGGCCAGCTTCGAGCTGCTGG
>CBDUSV010000425.1:0-1997 GCA_965369885.1 uncultured bacterium | reverse complement strand
CGGCGCCTGGCCATCATCGATCTTTCCGATGCCGGCGCCCAGCCCATGGTGTCGTCGGACGGCCGCTTCGTGATTTCGTACAATGGCGAGATCTACAACGCCCCGGAACTGCGAGGCGAGCTCGAGGCTACCGGGCGGCGCTTCAAGGGCCATTCCGATACCGAAGTCATCATTGAGGGCTGCGCCGTTTGGGGGGTTGAGGACACCGCACGGCGCATCAACGGCATGTTCACCTTCGCCGCCTGGGATCGGCGCGAACGCACCCTTTACCTGGTCCGCGACCGGCTCGGCATCAAGCCGCTCTATTGGGCGCGCTTCGGCGAATTGGTGATGTTCGCGTCGGAATTGAAGGCCTTGCGCGCCCATCCCGGGTGGCAGCCGAAATTGAACCGGGACGCGGTCTCAGCCTATCTGCGCCACAGCTACATCCCGTCTCCCCACACGGTCTATCAGGGCGTCCACAAACTGCCCCCCGGCAGCATCCTCCGCGCACGAGCCGGGGCTGAGCCGCGGATCACCCGGTTCTGGGAGCTGGAACAGATCGCCACCGACGGCCAACGCAACCGTATCGCCATGGATGAACAGGATGCAACCGACCGCCTCGATGCCCTTCTCAACGACGCGGTCAGCCGGCGCATGGTGTCGGACGTGCCGCTGGGCGCGTTCCTCTCCGGCGGCATAGATTCCTCCACCGTCGTCGCCTTGATGCAGGCCAACAGCGACCGCCCGGTGCGCACCTTCACCATCGGCTACCACGAACCGGGCTATGATGAGGCCCGCCACGCCGCCTTGGTCGCCGGTCACCTCGGCACCGACCACACCGAACTTTATATCGAGCCCGGCCATGCCCGCGAGGTGATCCCGCGCCTGGCCGATATCTATGACGAACCGTTTTCCGATCCCTCGCAGATCCCCACCTTCCTGGTCTCCGAGATGATGCGCGAACACGTCACCGTGGCGCTTTCGGGCGACGGTGGCGATGAGCTGTTCGCCGGTTACAACCGCTATTTTCAGGCCCGCAACATCATTCCGCTGTTGGAACGGATGCCGCGCGGGCTCCGTGCGCTCGGCGCCTCGGCAATGCGCGCCTTGTCACCTTCGGCTTGGGATGGGTTGTTCACAGCGATCCCTGGGCGCTGGCGTCCGCCCCAGGCCGGCGACAAAATGCACAAACTGGCCTCTGTCCTGACCAAGGATGGCGACAGTTTTTATCAGGGCCTGGTCAGCCACTGGACCGAACCGGATCACATTGTCACCAATGGCCGGGAGCCGGAGGGCCTGTTCTCCGACCCGCATATCCGCGAGGTCGTCCCGGATTCAATCGACCGCATGCAGTATCTCGACACCCTGACCTATCTGCCGGACGACATCCTGGCCAAGGTCGACCGCGCGTCCATGGCGTGCTCGCTCGAAGCGCGGGTGCCGCTGCTCGACCATCGCGTGGTTGCCTTCAGCTGGTCCTTGCCGCCAATGATGAAAGTGCGCAACGGCGCCGGCAAATGGCTGCTGCGCCAAGTGCTCTACCGCTATGTTCCGCCGCAACTGGTTGACCGCCCCAAGATGGGGTTCGGCGTCCCGATTGGCGATTGGTTGCGGGGACCTCTGCGGGACTGGGCCGAGGACTTACTGGACGAGAGCCGGCTCAAAGGCGAAGGGGTGTTCGATCCCGCGCCGATCCGCGCCAAATGGCGGCAGCATTTATCCGGCAAGCGCAAATGGCAGTACCCCTTGTGGGATGTGTTGATGTTCCAGGCCTGGAAGGCACGTTGGATGCCATAAAAGCGCGGGGGGCTGCCATAATCATGCAATTCCCTTGACCAGCCGTGGGTAGGCATAGGCAACGCCGCAGAGATGCACCGCGCTGATGGCGATCAATGGCGCCAAAATCCCGAAGCGTGGGAACAGCAGAACGGTCAAGACCAGCTTGGCCACGACCTCCAACCCGGCCACCAAGTTCAGTTGCCGCAGCCTGACCAGCGCATGGGCGAATACCGCCG
>CBDUSV010000424.1:0-2012 GCA_965369885.1 uncultured bacterium | reverse complement strand
GAGATATGGCTTGTTGTAGGCCACCACCTTGTGATCGGCATCGAAAACACAAAGGCCGTGGCCCATGTTCTCCAGGCCGGCCTGGAGCAATGCCACGCTATTGTTGGCCTTTTCTTCAGCCCGCTTGCGCTCGGTGTTGTCGGTGAAGGTGGAAACGAAACCACCATCCGGCATGGGCCGGCGCCGTATGGATATGACAGCACCATCGGCCCTGTTGATCTCCGATAGAAACAGTTCTTTCTTGCCAAGCGAGTGCAGGTGGTCATTGACAAACTTCTTGGCTGAACCGGCACCGTACAATCCCCGTTCGGCGTTGAATCGGATGATCTCTTCGAAGCTCCGTCCCAATTGAATATAGCCGGCGGGATATTCCAAGAGCTCAACGTATCTTTGGTTGAAGGCGACAAGTGTGCGATCAGTGTCAAAGACCACGAAGCCCTGGTCCATGTTCTCGAAGGTGGTGTTTAGCAGAGAGGACTGTTCGGCAAGAGATTGCTCGGCCTTTTTGCGCTGTCGCCGCCCTTCCTTGTCCCGCAATTCGCGTTCGATTGCCGGCACCAAGCGGGCAAGATTATCTTTCTTCAGATAGTCATGGGCGCCCGCCTTCATGGTTTTAACCGCGGTGTCGTCAACGATTGCGCCGGAGACGACAATGAACGGCAGTTCGATGTCGTGGTCCTTGACGATTTCCAGTGCGCTGAAGGAATCAAACTGCGGCATGGCATGATCACAGATAATGACTTGCCACGCCTTGCGGCCAAGAGCCGCGCGCAGGTCTTCGGCAGTATCCACCCGTTCAGAATCCGTATCGAAGGCGGCGCGCCGCAACTCACGCAAGATGAGTTTCGCGTCGTCCTCGGAATCGTCAACGATGAGCACCTTGAGGGGTACGCCCATATTGTTCACTGCTCCTGTGGTGGTGGTGGCTCGTTCAACAAAACCCAATAAAGATGCAACTGCCGCACCGCCTCGCCGAATTGGTCAAAATCCACCGGCTTTCTGACATAGCTATTGGCGCCCAGGCTGTAGCTGTCGATGATATCCTTCTCTTCATCGGAAGAGGTCAGAACGATCACGGGAATCATTCGTGTTCTGTCGGATGAACGGACCCGGCGCAAAACTTCCAAGCCATCGACCTTGGGAAGCTTAAGGTCCAACAGCATTAATGTTGGATTTCCATTGGGTACACGATCGGTGTAATCACCCTCACAAAACAGATAGTCGATTGCCTCGGCGCCGTCCCGCACCACGATAATCTCATTGACAACATTTTGGTTTTTTAGCGCCCTAAGGGTGAGGGCTTCATCATCAGGATTGTCCTCAACCAACAAAATTCTCATCTCTGACATAACTACTACTCCCTGTTTACTCTTACGAACCTAATGTGAAATGTAATGTGGCGCCTTGTCCTTCGGCGCCTTCAGCCCAAACTTTCCCACCATGGCGGTGTACCAGGCGGGCAACCGTCGCCAACCCAATTCCAGTCCCGTCGAACTCATTCATCGAATGCAGGCGTTGAAAAGCACCAAAAAGCTTGTCGACATATTCCATGTTGAAACCAACGCCGTCATCGCGCACAAAAAAGTTCAATCCACCATCGGTTTCCTCGGTGCCGAACTCGATCTTGGCCTGGTTTTGCCTGCTGGTAAACTTCCAGGCGTTATTGATAAGATTGTCAAGCACCACACGCAGCAAGATTGGATCTCCGCGGGCGGTCAGGTGCGGCGTGATGTTGGTGGAAACCTTTCGATCCGGATCTTGGTTTCTGAGTTCCTGCAAAATCTCATCGGCCATGGTTGATAGATCAACAACTTGGATTTGCATCTGAGATCGGGTCAATCGCGACAGTGTCAAGAGATCATCGATCAAATCCCCCATGCGTTGGGCAGCCTTGCCGATGCGATCGAGATAGTCCCGCCCTTGGTCATTGAGATGGTCACCATAATCTTCCACCAGGGCGCTGCTGAACCCATCAAGTGCCCTGAGCGGAGAGCGCAAGTCGTGGGAAACGG
>CBDUSV010000423.1:0-2039 GCA_965369885.1 uncultured bacterium | reverse complement strand
CGGACCGTCGCCGGCGCGAAGGCGGTTTGCTTTCTGTGGCACTTTCCCTGGGGTCGCCCCCGCCGGGCGTTACCCGGCACCGTGTTTCCATGGAGCCCGGACTTTCCTCCCCCGGCCACAAGTTGCCCGCGGCCAAAGGCGGCCATCCGGCCATCTGGCCCTTGATAGGTAATGGGCCTCACCGGGGGCGTCAAGCGCCGGCTTTATCCTTTGGCGAGGCGGCAGAGCGCCGCGATGCGCCAAGCGGTTTCCGCGTCGATGGCGCCGTCGATGCGGCCCGGGCGGAAATGGCGCTGGAAGGCCGAGATCACCTCGCGGCCGGCGCCATCCAGCGTCCCGGTGACCGCGATATCATAGCCGAATTCGGCGAGATGGCGCTGGACCTGGGCGATGGCGAGATCGGAGGTGCCCGCCCCGGCCTCGGTCTTGCCGCCGCCTTGCGCCTCATTGCCGGGCGCGTCCGCCGGCCATAGGCCAAGACCGGCTTCGGCCAGGGCGGCCCAATCGAACAATTCCCCCGGATCGAGTTTGCGCCCGGGGGCCACGTCCGAATGGCCGAGCACCCGGGCCGGCGGGATCCCATGGCGTTGGACGATATCGCGGCCCAGGCCGGTCAACGCCGCCATCTGGGCCGGCGTGAAGGGGCGGTAGCCGAATTCATGGCCCGGATTGACCAGCTCGATGCCGATGGAGACATTGTTGATGTTGCGCACACCGGCCCAACGGCTTACGCCGGCGTGCCAGGCGCGCATCTCCTCAGGCACCAGGCGCCACACCGTGCCGTCCTCGCCGATCATATAGTGGGCGCTGACCTTGGCGTCCGGGTCGCACATGCGCGCCAGCGCGGCCTCGGCGCTCTCCATGCCGGTGTAATGAATTACCACCATGTCGATTTTCGCACTCGGGGGGCGGGGGGCGTGGTTGGGCGAGGGCTGTTCGATCATGGCACAGACATAGTGCGATCAGGGCCGCCGCGCAAGCCGGGTCCGGGGCCAGGCCGCAGCCCGTCCCTGGTCCCTGATCCGGCCCCATCGAACCCTTTATCCTCTTGAAAACGAGGGGTAAAACGCAATTTTCCGAGCCCGGTTAACCATCACGGATGGGTGGCGGGCAAAGCCGGTGGAAACCCTGGCCGTGGCGGTAGGCGCACCCCGCCAATCCTTACCGCCGCCGCCTTGGCCAGTTACCTTATGGTAGCAATTGGCCTCTAAGATTGGGCCCGGTCTATCCCAGCGGAGGCCGGACACTTGCTTAGAGGGGCGGTCGAGTTGCGCAAAGTTTCCATATATCTCACGATCTTCGCCATTTCATTGGCTATCCTGGGAGATGTCCGGGGTGATGCCCGGGGTGATATCCGGGGAGATGGCGCCAACGGGGGAGCCAATGGGGGTGATGTGCTGCGGCTCAACCGGGTCTACCGCACGGTCATCAGGCTCGAACTGCGGTCGGGATCGACGCAGATTCCGTTGCCGCCGGGGGCCTGGGTTCTTTTGGGCCTGGACCGGCCGCGCCACCGCACATCGGGCATCCCCTTCGTGGTCGGCAGCCTGGTCAAGATCGAGGCCGGCGCCCTTGCCGGCATCATCCAGTTCAGGCTCAACATCGAGCCGTCACGAGCCGGCTGGCCGGCGCAAAGATTTTGCTCGATGCCGACGCCGTTGTTCATGGAAACCCGCGCCAACACGTCTTACGGCAAAGTCGACTGCTGGGGCCTCGGCCGCCGGCAGCTGCAACTGAGCCGCCACATACGCAAGGATACCAAGGCGATGATCAAGCACCTCACGGCACGAAATTTTGCGGTGCCGGCGGTCATGATCTCGGTCGAATTCCGCAAGTCCGACCGCCGCAAGCTGCTATCCCTCAGCTATCTGTTCGACCCAAGGCAATTGAAGCCGGTTTCGGGACCGGCCGCGGCATCGGCATCGGACATCCGTGACTGGGACGGGCCCAATGTGAGGCGGGACCGCCGCAAGTCCGCCCTGGTGGAAGAGCTCAAATCCTGGGGCTGGTCATGGCGCTTGCATGTCGAGGCCGGGTTC
>CBDUSV010000422.1:0-2041 GCA_965369885.1 uncultured bacterium | reverse complement strand
CGATGGTGGGGACCAAAAGCAGGCGGAAGGCGGCGGCGTAATCCCGGGGATCGGGGATCAGGTGCCGCAAGCGCAACCGGCCGGGGCTGTCGAGGGAGTCCCGTCCGCCACCCGAATGGCCATCCCCCGGCTCGGGCAGGGCCATGGCCGAGGCCAGCATGGCGATGCCGGGAAGGGCGAGAAGCGAGAAGGCGCCCCAGGGCCCCAGCCAATCCCAGATGAACCCGATCAGGGGTGGCCCGCCGACATTGCCGATGCGGATGATGGAACTGAGGCGCCCGGCGTGGGTGGCGCTGCCGCGCATGATCTGGCCGACCAGGGTTTGGGCCCCGACCCAGCCCATGGTGGTGGACAGTCCGTTGAGCATCTGCAGGATGATGACGGCGCCAAGCACTGGCATCAGGGGATAAAGCGGCGCCGTCACCATGGCGATGACGGCGAAGAACACCACCACGCGGCCGGTGCCGACCCGGTCCATCAAGGCGCCGCCGTGAATCGAAAGACACAGCGGCATGAACGACCGGGCGCCGATGGCGATGCCGATCATCAATGGCGATGTCTCGATCGAGACGATCCATAGCGGCACCACCACGTTCATCATGTTGTTCATGGAGTTGGCGAACAACCCCGACGCATACACCGTGCCCTGGACCCGCAAGGGGATTTTCTCGGCCTCGGGCGCCGTCATGGTTTCCCTCGGTCTCCGGTGCGGATGTCGGCATGGGCCGCGCCCCAGGCGGCGACCACGCACAACAGCAGGATCGCCGAGCCGATAATGATGAAGCTTTCCTCGAGGCCGTAAAGCGTCGCCACGGCGCCCATGATCACCGGCAGGATCATGCTGATGAGGCCGTTGATCGCGGTGCGCAGCCCGACGCTGACGCCCTGGGCCTTGGGCCCCGCCGCCTTGGACAGGATCGAGATCATCAAGGGCTGGCTCAGCCCCAGGGTGCCGCCGCGCATCAATGAGGCCAAGAGCAAAAGCCAGAAGATACCGCCCAACAGGGGCGTGATCATGATCAGCACCACCGAGGCCACCACCACCACCAGAAACAGCCAATGGGGCGCGAAGCGCCGGGCCAGCAGCCCAACCGTCAGCGCGCCGGCGGCGCCGATGATCTCGGCGGAGCCGACCAGAAGGCCGATGACGGCGCCGGTCATGCCGATCTGTTCGAGATAGACCACATAGAACGACGAGCGGATCGCGGTGCCGGCGATGCGGATGGCGGACACCGCCATGACGAAGGCGATCACCGGCACCGCCAACATGGCGAAGGCAGTGACATAGTCCGCAAGCTTGGGCATGAGTTCGCTTAAGGTGAGCTTGGTGCCGCTATCCGCCGGTTGTTCGGGGATTTCGGCCAGGCGCACCGCCGCCAACAGGGCCAGGGACCAAAACGCCAACAGCACGAAGGCGCCCCAGGGCGCGATATCCCACACCGCGCCGATCAGGATCGGGCCCACGAAGGTGCCAAGGCGGGTGGCGAAGGTCAGGCGGCCGAATTGGGCGGGATCGCCCCGGCTCATATGGCCGACCAGGGTCTGGGCCCCGACCCAGCCCATGTTGGTGGCAAGCCCGTTGAGCATTTGCAACATGATCAGGGGCACGGCCGCCGGCAGCACCGGGAACAGCACCGCGGTGACGGCTGAGACCAGACCGAACACCACCATGATCCTGCGCGTGCCAAAGCGGTCCATCAGGACACCGCCATGGATCGAGAGGCAGACCGGCAGCACGTGGCGGGCGCCGATGACGATGCCGATGAGGAAGGGCGAGAATTCAAGATAGACCGCCCATAGCGGCACGATCACCCCATAGATGATGTTCTGGCTGTGACTGAAGATGCCGGTGGAATAGGTGGCGAGGACCGCCCTCAGCGGCAGCGCCGGCGGAGGCGGTGGTGGGGCGTCAGTTGGCACGGTTGAACCCTTTGCCGCGGCTAAGCCAGATTCCAGTGACGCCGAGCATGGCCAAGATGACGGCGCCCAGGATCAGGAAACTGGCGCCGATGCCCCAGCGCTCGGCGATGGCGCCCATGAC
>CBDUSV010000421.1:0-2057 GCA_965369885.1 uncultured bacterium | reverse complement strand
CCTATGAACAAGGCCTCGGCAAATGGTTCGATCCCAAATATCTCACCCTGATGGAAGAGAAGGGCGCCGAGGCCTGGCCCAAGGTCAAGACAGTGCTGGCGGCGTAATCATGTATGTGTGGGGGAAGGGACAGCCATGATCGAAACCATCGATCTCGCGAAATGCACCGGCTGCGGCGTGTGTGATGATGTCTGTCCCGCCGACGTCATCCATATGGAATGCAGCCAACTCGCCCCCGCTGTTGCCGGACTGGTTGAGGAAAAATGGCTGCCGGCGATCAAGTTTCAGGAACACTGCGTCACCTGCTTCAACTGTGAAATCTTCTGTCCCGAGCACATCGTAGATGTTCATCCCACGGTCAAGAACCGGCCCCGGGCCTGGTGAGGGGCGCCGCCATGAGCACTGAAATCAAAGGCACCGTGATCGATAGCGACATCCTGGTCATAGGCGCTGGCGCCGGTGGGCTGTTGGCGGCGCTGTCCGCCAAGCGCAACGGTCCTCCGGGCACCCGGGTCACCATCGTCGATGCCTATCATGTCGGGCGTTCCGGCCACACCGCCTTTTCCAATGCCTGGACGGTGGTGGTGTTCCCCGAGGACGATCTCGAGTCCATCACCCGCGAGATCATCGAAGGCAATGACTGGGTCGCCGACCAGCCCCTGGTCTCCGACGTGCTGGCGACGTCCTACGACAGGATGAAGGATCTGGAAGGCATCGGCCTCGAATTCCCCAAGGAGGAGGACGGCAGCTATCACCGACGCCCGACCCGGGGCCTCAAGGACACCAGGGTGATGTATCCGGTGGGCGGCGGGCTTGAGTTCTCTTGGCGGTTGCGCCGCGCGCTCGAGGACGAAGGTGTCGAGATCCTAGACCGCATCTTCATCACCGGGCTGA
The DNA here is from genome assembly GCA_965369885.1 of uncultured bacterium. GTDB lineage: Bacteria > Pseudomonadota > Alphaproteobacteria > SMXQ01 > SMXQ01 > JAZFWG01. The sequence goes on along the minus strand of CBDUSV010000421.1, from coordinate 1,163 downwards.
TGCGCGGCGGCGGCGACGGCATCATCGGTGCCGTCGGGGTTCATTCCCGCACCGGGGAATTCCACGTCATCAAGGCGCGCAGCACCATCGTCAGCACCAATGCCGCCACCTTCCGCTCCGGCTTCGTCCGCGACCTCACCGGCACCGGCACCCTGTTGGCCTACAAGGCCGGCGCCGCCATGCGCAATGCCGAGTTCGGCTATCTGCGTCCGACCACGCCGAAATTCTATTTCGAGGGCATCGCCTTCGCCATTCAGGATGGCGCGCGTTTCGTCAATGCCGCCGACCATGCCTTCATGCGCGACTACGAACCCGACTGGGGCGATGAGGCCGATGTGCCGCGCATCGCCCGCGCCATGGCGATGGAGGCCCAGAAGGGCCACGCGCCGCTCTATCTCGACATGTCGCAGATTCCGGAGGACAAGCGCGATTACTATTTCACCAGCAAAGTCAAATGGATGGACTATTTTCTTGCTAAATTAGGTAAGAAATCGCGGACCGACATGTTCGGCAAGACCCCGTACTTTCCCCAGTGCCAGATGACCAAGATGGGCATCGCCACCGGAGCCGATTGCCGCTCGGATGTGCCGGGTCTGTTGTCGGCGGGGCTGGCCCAGGCCGGCTGCGCCAACCACTTCGCCGGCTTCCATATCGGCATGTGCATCGGCACCGGCTGGATCAGCGGCGAAAGCGCCATCGCGGATTTGGACTCCCGCCCGGAACCGCGGCTCGACGCCGCCGAGGTCAAGGCGCTTTACCTGGAAAGCCTGGGCCCGGTGGCGGCTGGTGCGGAGGCCGTCTCGGACCGCTTGCTGTTGGAGCTTCAAACCATCACGGCGCGTTACGACGTTTTGGTGTGGAAGCACGCGGATCGTCTGGGCGAAGCGCTGGCAAGCATCGAGAGGTTGATGGGGGAGATCAAGACGCTCCGCGCGCCCGATACCCACGAGTTGGTGCGCCTGAAGGAGACCGAGGCCATGCTTTTAGCGGCGGAACTTGTGCTCAGGGCATCGGTTGAGCGCACCGAATCGCGCATGAGCCATTTCCGCGAGGATTACGATTTTCGCGATGACGAGAACTGGCTCGCCTGGATCGACATCACCGAGGAAAATGGCGCGCCGGTGATGAAAAAAACACCGATCCCGACGCCGATCCACCCCTGC
>CBDUSV010000420.1:0-2070 GCA_965369885.1 uncultured bacterium | reverse complement strand
CACTGGTATTCACTGGAGAAGAGTGGATTGCCTTTATTAAAGGGGTGAAAGCTGGTGAATTCGACTAAGTTGTCCTAGTCGAAGTAAAACAAACCGAGTGGTTCCCTATTAGGAAACGTCTTTAACGGAGACTGGCCTAGTAGGGAATTTTTTATACCCGGCCCGTTGCTCAAAAATAGCACGCATTTATCATGCCTCGATAACCGTCGCAGATTCCGCGGTCTTGCCAGTGTGTCGGGATTGGCGCAAACACACACCCCCCCAACATCCCGGTTCCCCCACCGCCCCTTTTCGGTATAGGATCACCGTTACAAACATTCGGGCCGGTTAACGGCCCATACAATCCGGGCCGGAAAAACGGTCCAAACTGGGAGAACGTAAATGTTTCAACGCACATTCCTATGGGCGGCTGTGGCTGTTGCCCTGACCTATGCCATGACCACCCTGGCCATTACGCCGGCTTCGGCGGACGCGGTGGCCGATTTTTATAAGGGGCGGACCGTCACCATCCTGGTGGCCGCCGGGCCTGGCGGCAATCACACCCGGTATTCGTTGCTGCTGAGCCCCTATTTGCAGAAATACACCCCGGGCAAGCCTAAATTCATCATCTCGAACATGGGCGGCGCCGGCGGCACCAAGGCGGCCAATTTCCTCTACAACACCAAGCCCCAGGACGGCACCATGATCGGCATCCTGCTGTCCGACACGCCGATGGCATCGCGCATCCGCGCCGTCGGCATCAAGTACAACCCCAAGCATTTCGGCTATCTGGGTGGCGCCGACTACACCCGCAGCCTGATCAGCGTGATGAAGAAGTCAGGGATAAAGACGCTGGCCGACGTCAAGAAAAAGACGGTCACCATGGGCTCCACCGGCAAGGGGTCGCAGACCTACACCATCCCCACCGTGACCAACGCGCTGCTGGGCACCAAGTTCAAGGTCATCACCGGCTATCGCGGCATGAACGGGGTCGATGCCGCCGTCGATAGGGGCGAGGTCCAGGGCCGCGCCGGGGTCTATGCCTCGATCATCGCCATCCGGCCCCATTGGGTGGAGAAGGACCTGATCGTCAATCTCGGCATCGCCGATCTGGAACCCAATCCCAACCTGCCCAATGTGCCGTTGTTGATCGACATGGTGAAGGATCCAAACGACAAGAAGGTCATGGAGCTGGTGTTCGGCTCAGGCGTGCTGGGCCGTGCCTGGCTGGCGCCTCCCGGCGTGCCGAAGGACCGCCTGGCGGCTCTCCGCGCCGCGTTCAAGAGCGCACTCAACGATCCCAAGGCCAAGGCCGAAGCCAAGAAACGGCGCATGAGCTGGAACCCCCAGCCCTGGCAGAAGCTTCAGGCGGCGGCGACGCGGATCGCCGACACCGACGATAAGATCATCAAGCGCACCCGCAAGGCGCTCGGTCTGAAGAAATAACCGGTCTCAAGAAATAGACCTTAAGGCCAGCGGCAAGACCTTCCAGCGCCCCCCATGTGGGGGCGCTTTTTTTCGCCGGGTATTTTTCGCCTTATGGAGGGGGCGGCCGGGCGGCGCATCGTACCCTCAGAGCCGGGCGCCCTCAGATCCGGGTGCCGGCCGCCAAGACCATGATCTTGGCCGGGTCGATGCCTTCGCCCACGGCGAGCACGCATGATATCCCGTTGCCCTTGGTCAGCAGCGCCGTCCAGGTGCCATACAAGGGCGAGACATGGAACTCGACCAGTCCCTTGCCCTTGATATGGCGGACTTCGGAGAGCTGCTCGTCATAATCGCCGATCAGGGTGTCAATCATATCGGACCGGTCGAGGCAGACCCTGGCCTCGGCGGCCTGGGCACTCTGGGCGCTTGCAAGCGGCGCCACAAACCCGGTCAACAGCGCAAGGCCCGCCACGAAAGCCGCCAAGACATTGCCAGGCCGCCGGCGGGGCCCGATCCGGTCTCGTTCCGTGGAACCACATATGGCAGAGGCTGGAAAGCGTGCATGGTTCAAATTTGCGGTTGGGCCAGTGAACATTTTTTCCTCCTCTATTCCAAGCCCGTGAATGTCATAGGCCCGTGAATGTCATAGGATAGAATCCATAC
>CBDUSV010000419.1:0-2107 GCA_965369885.1 uncultured bacterium | reverse complement strand
GTGCAGATCGCCAAGGCCTATGGCGCCACCGTCATCGCCTGTGCCGGCAGCGAGGAAAAACTCGAGAAATTGCGCGCCCTTGGCGCCGACCACGTGATCAACACCGCCGAGCAGGATTTCTCCCGCGAGGCCTGGGCGATATCCGGCAAGAAGGGCGTCAATGTCTTGGTCAATTACACCGGCGGCGACACCTGGGTGCCGTCGATCAGGACCATGGCGCCCGGCGGCCGGCTGTTGTGTTGCGGCGCCACCGCCGGTTTCGAGAGCATGATCGATTTGCGCTATCTGTGGCGCCGCGAGATCGACATCCGGGGGTCCGATGGCTGGAGCATCGAGGATATCCAGGCTGTGCTTGCCATGATGGAGCACGGCACCCTGAAGGCGGTGATCGACCAGGTCTATCCGTTGTCCGAGACCGCCGAGGCCATGCGCAGGATCGAGGCCCGCGAGGTCTTCGGCAAGGTCATCATCAAGCCATGACGATCGGGCCATGACCGGCTTGTCCGAAAATCTCGGCGACATCTTCCGTGATCATGGCGCCGGCTCAGGCCACGCCGTCATCGATCTTTACGATCCGGCGAACCCGCGCGAGATCACCTACCGGGCCCTCGATGAGAGCTGCGACGCCGTGGCCGGGGGGCTCAGCGCCGCCGGTTTCAAGCCCGGCGACCGCATCGGCATCTTAGCCCTCAACCGGGCCGAATATCTCGAGGTCCTGTTCGGCGCCATGCGCGCCGGTTGCGTGCCGGTGATGATCAACGCCAAGCTGCCGGCCGAAACGGTCCATTTTATCCTCGAAGATTGCGGCGCCCGGGTCGTGTTCGCCGACACTGAGTTCCGCGGCCTCTGCCCCCAGCGCGTGCGGGTGGTTGAATTCGGCGCCGATTACGCCGACTTTGTCCGTCCGGGCCGGTTCCACTCCGTCGTGCCCGGGCCCCATGACATCGCCGAGCAGCCCTACACCTCGGGCTCGACCGGGCGGCCCAAGGGGGTGTTGCTCAGCCACGCCGGCCAGTGCTGGATGACCCGGGCCCTGGTCGAAAGCCGCGATTTGTCGGCCACAAGCCGCGGCATCATCTCGGCGCCGCTCTACCACAAGAACGCATTGCTTGCGGTGAAGTCGGCCCTGGCGGCGGGTGGCGCCACCGTGCTGCTGGCGCGCTTCGACGCCGCCCATTACATCGCCGCCATCGAGCATTATGGCCTGACCATGCTGACCGGGGTTCCCACCATGTATGCCCTGGTCCTGCAGCAGGCAAAGCTGTTGGCCGAGACCGATATTTCCACGGTCAGGGTGCTTTCCATGGGCTCGGCGCCGGCATCGGCGGCGTTGTTGGATAATCTGGCGCGGGTCTTCCCCGATGCCGCCATCAACCTCAATTACGGCATCACCGAAGGCGGCCCGGTGATGTTTTCCTGGAAGCATGGCCAGGGGCTGAAAAAGCCGCGCACCACCGTCGGCGCGCCCTTGCCCGGCACCGAGCTTCGCCTCGAAGCCGGGCCCGAAGCGGACTCCGATGATGGGCCCGATGGGGAACAGGGCGTCCTCCATGTGCGCAACCCGGGCGTGATGGAGGGCTACCACAATCTTTCCCATGAGACCGCCCGGGTCCTCAAGGACGGCTGGCTCGACACCGGCGATATCCTCAAGCGCGACGCCGAGGGCTGGTATTATTTCGTCGGCCGGGTCGATGACATGTTCGTCTGCGGCGGCGAGAACATCTATCCCGGCGTCGTCGAGGCCATGCTGGAGCGCCACCCCGACATCATGCAGGCCTGCGTGGTGCCGGCGCCAGATGAGCTCAAGGCCCATGTGCCCCATGGCTTCGTGGTTTTGCGGGAGGGCGCCGGGCTCGATGAGGATGGGGTGAAGCGCTTTGCGCTTGACCACGGCCCGGCCTATGCCCACCCGCGCCGGGTGTTCTTCGCCAAGGCGCTGCCCCTGGCCGGCACCAACAAGATCGACCGCAAGCTATTGGCCGCCAAGGCCGCCAAGGCAGTGGGCGATTAAAGAACCGACTTTATGAGCAGCACATTCGGCCAACCTGGATGAGCTTGGGTGATGTTGGCCCTGACCATGCTTTTGACACTTTAAAATATTAGTTTA
>CBDUSV010000418.1:0-2130 GCA_965369885.1 uncultured bacterium | reverse complement strand
CTGCCCAAGGCGACCCAGAAGGCGCTTGCCAAGCTTAACCTCGACGCCTCGATACTCAAGGGGCTCGATCGGGAGCTCAAGGTGCCCAAGGCTTGGCTGGACGGCGCGGCCAAGGAGAAGGGAGTCATCATTCTCGGCACCTGGCGCCCCAAGGAGTTTCGTGGCCTTTCGAAGTCCTTCAAGGAACGCTACCCCTCGGTCAAGCTGAAATACCACCGGTCCGCCACCCGGGCCCGTGGAATGAAAGTGGTGATCGCACTTCGCGAAGGCCGGGTCATGGCCGACGTGACCACGTCCATCGCCGATGCCTACACCGAGTTCAAAAAGATCGATGCGCTTGCTGATTTGCGTGACATACCCGGTTTGAAAAACTTGAAGAGCAGTCATGTCGCCGCCGACGGCACCTGGGCCGCCTTCAAGCTGTCGTTTCGCTGCATGGCCTACAACACCGATCTGGTCAAGAAGGCCGATTTGCCGAAGACCTGGGACGATCTCCTGGAAAATCCACGTTGGCGGGGCGGCAAGATTGGCCTTTCCAGGCACTCAACCGCGTGGCTGCTGGCTCTGTGGGGCCTCAAGGGCGAGAAATGGGGGGAGAATTTCACCCGCCGCCTCTTCACCGAGGTCAATCCCCAGCAACGCAAGGAAGGCATGTCCGCGACGACCGCGCTTACGGTGGCCGGTGAGTTCCACGCCAACATTCCTGGACCGGAAAGGCGGGCCAAGTTCTATGCCGACAAAGGCGCACCGGTCAGCTACCACTGCCCGGAGCCGGTGCCGATCACGCTGTCGCAGATCGTGATGCTAAAAAAGGCGAAGAACAAGAACAGCGCGCGGATCTTCATCAACTGGCTGCTGAGCCGTGAAGGGCAGATCCTGCAATTCGTCCACTCCCTCTCGGTGCCGATCCACAAGGACCTTCAGAAACGGCAATTCATTCCGTTCGCCGATACCATCCTGGGCAAGCCCAGCATTACCCGCAGCGACAAGCTGTTGGGCAGCGAAATTCACAAGAAGATGTCGAAGGTGTGGAAAGCCTACTGGACCAAGGCTGTCGGAAAAGGACGAAAGCGCGGAGGAAAACGCAAAGGAAAGCGGAAAAAGAAGCAGTAAGGCGGAAGCTTTCCGCTTACAAAGCGCGGGGCCGGAGTCCCGGTCCGGATCAAGCGCTATTCTAGCACGTCAAGGAGGAGACCGTCGGAATCCGCCAAGTGGTGGCGGCCGAGCGGGCACGTCTTCTGAAACATGGTAAGCCGTCCCGCGCCTTCATCTCCCCGTCCCACCACCGTATTGCTGGGCCGGAAGCGGGGATTGGATGCGGTCACCCGATCCATGTCGGCCTTCAGCGCTTCGATGCTCTCAACCTTGAAGCCAATGTGATCCATGCCCCTGGCCGAGATGCCGGTTCCGGAGAAATCATTCATCAGCCAGGGGATGATCACCAGTGTGATGTGACCGTCGGATAGGTAGATGTTGTTGCCGTCGGATGATGGCCCGTCGATCGGCGTGAGTTCGAAGACCTTGACGTAAAATTCCGCCACCTGTTCCGGGTGAAGGACACGCAAGGCGATGTGATCGATGACCCGGTCCTGCTCCCCGCCCCCCGCCTCATGGCCATTGCCGCGGTCCTTCGTGCCGGCTTGTGAAATGCCAAAGACATTGGCATCCGGGTCATGGGCGGAGATCGACGCAAATGGCTGGTCGCCGGGGTGTTCCAGCCATTCAACGGCCGGATAACTCTCGGCCATGCGGGCGGTCGCCAACTCGATATCATCAACTTCAATTCCGAAGTGGTGGAGTTGCGCCGGTTGGCCGGGCAGTCGGGGTTTTATGCTCAGGCAGATATGACCGTCACCGATGCTCACGGCCTCTGCAGCGTCCGTCGTCCCCGTCGGGCGCAAATGAAAGAAGGCTTCGTAGAAACGCCCAAGGGCGTAGTTGTTCTCACTTAGAATGGTGAGATGATTGATCCTGGCATTCATCGCATGGGTCCATTAAATCTTCGATACCATACCATTCGATACCATACTATATGTCAATTAAATCCTCTGTTATTTCTACTCTAACATTATCTAAAATTGAAATTTTATCTATTTCTATATCTCTTATTTTTGACATCTAAACACCTTC
>CBDUSV010000417.1:0-2140 GCA_965369885.1 uncultured bacterium | reverse complement strand
CTTGCCCTTGTAGAATTCAGCCGCGCTTTTGCCCTTGGCCAGCGCCCCGGGCACCGCCAAGGCGGTGGCGAAAATCAAGGCCAGGACAGATAGCGCAGGCGCGAAAAGGGTGTGTCGTCGGATCATAGGGTCCTCCTGTTATTCGGTTCCCCGCTTGTTCGGATGCCTTCAGTGGGCAACGGGTCCTTATCACAAAACCGCAAAACCCTATCACAGGCGCGCCCGGCGCCGCACGGTAAAATTCCGTTGCTAATGCTATGATTACTAAGGGATTTTAGGCAGATGGGGGGGGCAGCAGTGAGCTTTCCTCTGGAGTTGAAATCGAATAAACTCAACGCACCTATCAATGAACCGTCGAGAAAGGCACAGGGAAATGGCCAAAAGAGCAATGATTCGTCACCTCGTGATCGATACCACCGACCCGGAAAGGCTCGCCAAGTTCTATGAAGAGGTCCTGGGCCTCGAGGTGGTTTTCCGCGCCAAGCACACGGGCGGCATCTCCATGACCGACGGCTATATGAACCTGTCGATCCACCTCAACACCGGCTCGGGCAAGCCCAGCGGCTTCAACCATTTCGGCATCACGGTTGAGGACAATGACGAGATCCTCGATAAATTCAAGGACCATGGCTATACCGAGCCTTCGAAGCGGCCCGGCGACCGTCATTTCGCCGAGTACCGCGCCATCGATCCCGACGGCAACAATTTCGATATCTCGACCAATGGCTATCAAACCATCCGGCCCGATCAGAAACTGAGCAAGTCGGCCCTGGCGAAATTGGCCAGAATCGCCGAGCAAGAGAAACTGGAGAAGGTCTAGCCGGCTGTTTGCACCCTGGCATTTCCACCCCTAGGCGGCATATTAAAGGGGCCATGACCGTAAAGCCCCAACCTGAACCCCAGGAGGTCGCCACCGATCCCACGACGGGATCGTTCAGGCTGGTCTCCGATTTCTCCCCGGCGGGGGACCAGCCCGAGGCCATCGCCCAGCTGTTGGCCGGCCTCGGCCGGGGCGAGCGCGACCAGACCCTGTTGGGCGTCACCGGCTCGGGCAAGACCTTCACCATGGCCCATGTCATCCAGGCGACCCGGCGCCCGGCCCTGATCCTTGCCCCCAACAAGACGCTCGCGGCGCAACTCTATGGCGAGATGAACACGCTGTTCCCGGACAACGCGGTGCACTATTTCGTCTCTTATTACGACTATTACCAGCCCGAGGCCTATGTGCCGCGCACCGACACCTTCATCGAGAAGGACGCCTCGATCAATGAAGAGATCGACCGCATGCGCCATGGCGCGACCCGGGCGCTCTTGGAGCGCGAAGACGTCATCATCGTCGCCTCGGTATCGTGCATCTACGGCATCGGCTCGGTGGAATCCTACTCCAACATGGTGGTGCGCCTGGCCCAGGGCGAGACCATGGACCGCGCCCGGCTGCTGCGCAGCCTGGTCGAGCTCCAGTACCGGCGCAATGACATGGGCTTCCAGCGCGGCGATTTCCGGGTGCGCGGCGACGGCATCGAGATCTTCCCGGCCCATCTGGAAGACCGCGCCTGGCGCCTCAGCCTGTTCGGCGACGACATCGAGACCATCTCGGAGTTCGACCCGCTGACCGGGGAGAAGACCGCCGAGCTCGAGCAAATCGCGGTCTATGCCAACAGCCACTATGTGACCCCGCGCCCGACGGTGAACCAGGCCATCACCATGATCAAAGTGGACCTCAAGGCGCGCTTGGACGAGCTTCACGGCATGGGCAAGCTGTTGGAGGCCCAGCGCCTCGAGGAGCGCACCACCTTCGATATCGAGATGCTGGAGGCCACCGGCCATTGCGCCGGCATCGAGAACTATTCCCGCTATCTCACCGGCCGGGCGCCGGGCGAACCGCCGCCGACCTTGTTCGAGTATCTGCCCGGCAATGCGCTTTTGTTCGTCGATGAAAGCCACGTCACCGTTCCCCAGCTCGGCGGCATGTACCGCGGCGACTTCAACCGCAAATCGACCCTGGCCGATTTCGGCTTCCGCCTGCCGTCCTGCGTCGACAACCGACCGCTCAAATTCGAGGAATGGGATGACATGCGGCCCGACACCGTCTTCGTATCGGCAACGCCGGGGCCGTGGGAGCTGGAGCGCACCCAGGGCG
>CBDUSV010000416.1:0-2145 GCA_965369885.1 uncultured bacterium | reverse complement strand
GCGCTGTTGGAACATCTTGGCCTGGTCGCCGCCGCCGGGGTGTTGACCCTCATCCTCGCCACCCTGGGCGCGCTGATGCTGTCGCGCTTCACCGGCATCGACAGGACCACGGCGTTCTTCTCCTCGGTTCCCGGCGGCGCCATCGAGATGGCCGTGCTCGCCGAGCGCTTCGGCGCCTCGGTGCCGGCGGTGGCGTTGGGGCAATCGGTCAGGGTCTCGATCATCGTCATCACCGTGCCCTGGGTGTTGACCCTGGCCGGGGTCGCCGGCATCGAGGACGCAGCGCGCATCACATTGCCCTTCAACCCTAAGGTGCTGGCGATGATGCTGGCCGGCGGGATCATTGTCGGCGTCATCGGCGTCAAGCTCCGGATCCAGAATGCCTTCGTGCTCTGCCCGCTGTTCCTGAGCGGCGCGCTCACCGCCTCGGAAGTCGAGCTTTCCAGCGTCCCCCAGCTTCTGACCAACGGCGCCCAGTTGATGTTCGGCCTGGCGCTGGGGTCGCGCTACCGCCGCGATTTCTTCCTGCGCCACAAAAGTTTCGTGCCCTTCACCATGATCAACGCGGTCTATGTCATCGCCGTCTGCACCGGCGCCGGCGCGGCTTTGGGCGCCATCGCCGGACTTCCCATCGCCTCGGTGGTGTTGGGCATGGCGCCGGGCGGCATCGCCGAGATGGCGATCACCGCCCAGGTGCTGGAACTCGCGGTGGCCCTGGTGGTCGCCTTCCATCTGGTCCGGGTCGTGCTGGTCAATCTGGGAACGCCCTACCTGGTGCGCGCCGTCCTTGCGCTTAGGAAGCGCATCAAGCCGCCCCCGGCCTGACCGCTTGATTCCGGGCCGGTTCCGAAATAAGAAGGGCGGATGACGGCGAAACCGATCCCCATTGGCGGGCCCTATTTCGAGGACTTCTCCCGGGGCCAGGTCATCGATGACGCGCCGGCCATGACCTTGACCTCGGGCCTGGCGGCGCTCCACCTGGCGATGTCCGGTGACCGGCTGCGGCTTGCCCTGGATCACGAGCTCAGTGCCGCAACCACCGGTGACGGCCGCGCCCTGGCCCATCCCATGATGGTCGCCAATCTCGGTATCGGCCAGTCCACCTGGGCCTCGCAACGGGTCCGGGGCAATCTGTTTTACCGCGGCCTGGTGCATGTGAAACCGGTCTTCATCGGCGACAGTCTCAGGACCCGGTCGCGGGTGGTGGGGCTGCGCCAGAACAAGCCACGGGCGGGCCGGGACGCCACCGGCCTGGTGGCGCTGGAGATCACGGTCACCAATCAGGCGGGCGAGACCGTCCTCCATTTCTGGCGCTGTCCGATGATCCCGTGCCGCGATGCCAAGGCCGAGACCGGCTTTGCTGACAGCTTCGATGACATCCCCGACACCCTTGCCATGGATGAGGTGGCCAAGGCGGTGCCCGCCCCGTGGCGGCTTGACCACTTCCGGGCGCAATGCCCGGGCGCCCATTTCGCCGCCCTTGAGACCGGCACGGTTTACGCCATCGAGGCCCGCGACCGCATCACCTCGGCGCCGGAGATGGCCCGCGCCACCCTCAACATGGCGATGACCCATTACGACGGGGCCGAGGGCGCCTATGGCGAACAGTTGGTGTTCGGCGGCCATACCATTTCCCTGGCCGCGGCCCAGGCGGTGCGCGCCCTGCCCAACCTGGTCACAATCCTGGCCTGGGCCGGCTGCGATCACACCGGCCCGGTGTTCGAGGGCGATATGCTTTCCACCGAGCTTGCCATCGAAGGCCTCCACCCCCTGGGAGACGACAAATCCGGGGGCGGCCTGGTCGAGCTCCGCGCCAGGGTCACCGCCGAGCGCGGCCAAAGCGCGGCGAGGGCCGGGCTCGAAGCCGGAAGCCTGGACGATGTGCTGGACTGGCGTTTCATCGCCCTGATGGCTTAAGAAGGGCGCCATGAGCGGAATCCTCGACGGCATGCGCATCATCGAAGGTTCGGCCTTCGTCGCCGCGCCCCTGGGCGGCATGACCCTGGCCCAGATGGGCGCCGACGTCATCCGCTTCGACCCCATCGGCGGCGGCCTCGACGCCAAGCGCTGGCCGGTCACCGCCGAGGGAAAGAGCCTCTATTGGGCCGGCCTCAACAAGGCCAAGCGCTCGATCGCCATCGACCT
>CBDUSV010000415.1:0-2148 GCA_965369885.1 uncultured bacterium | reverse complement strand
CCGATGATGGCCGGCGTCGGAAATCCCGGCCCATTCATAATGGGGAAATGGAGGCAATTGGCCAATGACCGCACCGGATAGTGACACCGCCAACACAGAGACAATCCCGAGCCGGGAAGATTTGATGGACCGGGCCCGGGAACTGGCGCCCAAATTGCGCGAGCGCGCCGACCGCTGCGAGGCCGAACGCGTGGTCCCTGCCGAGACCATCGAGGATTACCGGCGCACCGGCCTGATCCGCATGTCCATGCCCAAGCAATTCCAGGGCTATGAATTGGGATGGGACGTGATGTGCGAGGTGACCCAGATTCTCGCCGCCTCCTGCGGCTCACAGGCCTGGCTCCAGCGCATCTTCGCCGACCATGCCCAGATGGTCACCACCTTCCCAGGCCCGACCGCGGAAGACGTCTGGGGCAAGGACCCCAATGTTTTAGTCTCGGCGAGCTTCGACCCGGTGGGCCGCGCCACCAAGGTCGATGGCGGCTATATCTTCAACGGCCGCCACGGCTTTTCAAGCGGCATCGACCATGTCGACTGGATGATCTGCGGCGGTTTTATCCAAGACGGCGAGAAGCTCGACGGCCCCCATTTCTTCCTGATTCCCAAGACCGACGCCACCGTCATCGACGACTGGCATGTGGTCGGCCTGGCCGGCACCGGCTCCAAGAGCTTCGAGATCGATAAGGACACCTTCGTCCCCGAACACCGCTTCCTCGACGGCCCTCAGGCGCGGATCGGCAACAGCGCCGGAAGCAAGATCTACAAGGCGGCGATCTACCGCACACCCAGGGGCGGCATCACGTCGACCGGGTTCGCGGCGCTGTGCGTCGGCATGGCCAAGGGCATGATGGAGGACTGGTACGCCTATACCCGGCCGCGCAAATCCCGCGGCGTTCCGGTCGGCAAGTCGGAAGGTGTCCAGATCCTGGCCGCCCACTGCCACGCCAAGATCGATGCCGCCGAGGCGCTCTACCTCAACACCATCCGCGACGCCATGCGCAGGCTGGAACTGGGTGAGAGCCTCACGGAACTTGATCTGGCGACCTCGCGGCGCAATGTCGCCTATGCGTGCTTGACGTCGCTTGAGGCCGGCACAAGGCTGTTCAATGCCGGCGGCGGCCGGCTGTTGTACGAGGGCAATTCCATGGAGCGGCAATTGCGCAACCTGATCGGCGGCGCCGCCCACCATGGCGTCAACTGGGAACGCGCCGCGCAAATGTTCGGCGCCATCACCCTGGCCGAGGACGCGGATTAGCTCAACTCATAAAGGCCCAACTCATAAACGGTTGTGGTGCCGGCGGGGTGGCCATGGCTTTACACGCCCGCCGGAAACTGGTTTTGTGGCTGATCCACCACAAAAAAGCGCCGATGGGAGGACCCCGCCATGAAAATCATGTTCCTGAACAAAGCGCCCAAGAATGCAGTCCTTTACAACGTCGAGAAGATCGAAAATCTCCTCAATTCCTATGCCTCTCCCGGCACCAAGGTCGAGGTGTGCTTCCCCGACAATTTCCCCGGCTCCAAGATCGAGGACCTGATCGGCGGCCAGGACAAGCTCAACGGCTTGGACCACATGATGGATTTGCCGGCGCTGATCCGCAAGATCGTCTGGGCGGCGGACAATGGCTATGACGCGGTGATCCAAAGCAACACCTTCGATCCCGGCGTCGATGGCGGCCGTCTTTGCGTCCCCATCCCGGTGCTGGGCCCGTTCCGCACCACCCTGCATTCCGCGGCGGTCCTGGCCGACCGCATCGGCATCACCGTGCCGCTCGCGTCCCACGTGCCCTACACCTGGCGGCTGGCGCGGTCCTACGGCATGGCCGACGCGATCAGCGATATCCGCCCGGTCGGCATCTATGGCGCCGATCTGGCCGAGCGCCGCCAGGAGATCACCGACACCGCCATCGGCGTCATCAAGGGCCTGGTGAGCGAGACCGGCGCCGAATGCGTCATTCCGCTGGGCGGCGCCATCATCCCCTATATCGTCGATCCCGATGATCTCCAGGCCGGCGCCGGGGTTCCCGTCCTCAACACCAAATCGGTCACCATCCGCTTCGCCGAGACCTGCGTCGGGCTCGGCATCAGCCATAGCCCGCTGACCTATCCCCGGGCCGAACTGAGCTACGAGGACTTCTCCCGCGAGGC
>CBDUSV010000414.1:0-2150 GCA_965369885.1 uncultured bacterium | reverse complement strand
CCGCCCTCGGGCTGGTGGCGCTTGAGCATGCGTTCCATATGCATGTCCATGTCGCCGTCGTCGGCCACCAGGCACACCGCTGACTCGGTGAGCCGGTCCGATGGCCGCACATCCTTGACCGCATCGCCCAAGGTGGCCCGGATGAGGCCGATGAGGCGTTCGCAGCCGGCGTCATCATTGGCTTTGTCCTTGTCCTTATCCTTGTCGTCACCGTCCAGGCTTTTGAGGTCCGGCGCGCCCTGGGTGGCGGACTTCAAGGGCTTGTCCTGATGGCTGCCGACCGCGGGCAGCCAGAATTCATCGATCGGGTCGGTGAGCAGCAGAACCTCGATGCCGCGGGCGCGAAAGCCTTCGAGCTGCGGGCTTTTGGCCAGCGTCTTGGCGTCGTCGCCGGTGATGGTGTAGATCGCGTCCTGGCCCTCTTTCATGCGCTCCACATAGCCGTCCAGACTGACCAATTCATCGCCGGCGGTGGTGCGGAACCGTGCCAGGGCCAAAAGCGCCGCCCGGTTGGCGACGTCCTCATAGATGCCTTCCTTGAGGACGGCGCCGAAATTGTCCCAGAACTGGGCATAATCGTCGGGCGCCTTCTCGGCCTTCTTCTTGAGCTCACCCAACACCCGCTTGACCAGGCCGGAACGGATCTTGGCGATCTTGGGGTCCTGCTGCAGGGTCTCGCGGCTGATATTGAGGGGCAGGTCCTCGGAATCGACGATGCCGCGCAGGAAGCGCAAATAGCCCGGCAGCAGCTCTTCCGCCTCGTTGGTGATGAAGATGCGGTTGACGTAGAGCTTGACCCGGTGCTTGCGCTCGGCGTCGAACAGGTCGAACGGCCGCATGGTGGGGATGAACAACAGATTGGTATAGGACAAGGCCCCTTCGACCCGGTTGAAGATCACCATCCACGGATCGTCGAAGGCGTGGGCGACATGGTGATAGAACTCCTTGAATTGGTCGTCGGTGATGTCCTTCTTCTGCCGCGTCCACAGCGCCCCGGCGCTATTCAGGGTCTCCTCATCCTCGCCGTCCTTGAAGCTGATGGGAATGGAGATGTGGTCGGAATAGGTCTTGACGATGTGGGCGAGGCGGATCTTTTCCAGGAACTCACCCTCATCCTTGCCAAGCATGAGCGTCACGGTGGTGCCGGCGGCATCCCGTTCGGCCTCGTCGATGGTGTAGGCGCCCTTGCCGTCCGACGTCCACAGCCACGCCTTCCTTTCGCCGGCCTTGCGGGTCAGGACCTCGACCCTGTCGGCGACGATGAAGGCGGAATAGAACCCGACGCCGAACTGGCCGATCAGGGCCATGTCCTTGCCGGAATCGCCCGTGAGCTTGTCGGCGAAGGCCTGGGTGCCGGAGCGCGCGATGGTGCCGAGATTGCGCCCGACCTCCTTACGGTTCATGCCGATGCCGTTGTCGGAGACCGAAAGCGAACGCTGCTTGCTATCAACCGAAAGGGCGATGTGGAATTCCCTCAAGCCTTCGGTGAGCTTGGGTTTGGTCAGCGCCGCGTAACGCAGCCGGTCGCAGGCGTCCGACGCGTTGGAGATCAGCTCGCGCAGGAAGATTTCCTTGTCACTATAGAGTGAGCGGGCGACGATATCGAGAAGCCGGGTGACTTCGGCTTCGAAGGCGAATTTTTCCTTGGTCATGGTTTCAGCACTTTTTGGGTTGACGGTTGGCGCGCCGGAGTCCGTGTTCTCCGGCATCATCATCTTGCGGGCCAATATTTGGGTGAACCGAGCCATATTTCAAGGTGTTATGGCAGTTGAGGGGACCATGGGGCGACAGGTTTTTTACATGCCCGGTGAATCGTCCTGTGGAAATTCTGTGGATAACTTGTGTAAAAGCCAAAGACTTATCCCCAAGAAATTGCAATTTTACTTCATTTTATTGTTGCGCATAAAGACAAAACAAGAGAACATCCTAATCGTGATTTTGAGTATTCGTACTCGAGATCACCTGGATCGGGAAGCCTTCGGGTCGAACGGTTCAGCGGAGGGGAAGGTCTTCGGACCGACGTCTCCAGCGGATCGGGAAGCCTTCGGGTGGAACGGTTCGTGGGATCGGGAAGCCTTCGGGCGGAACGGTCCTTCGGAGGGGAAGGTCTTCGGACCGACGTCTCCAGCGGATCGGGAAGCCTTCGGGTG
>CBDUSV010000413.1:0-2159 GCA_965369885.1 uncultured bacterium | reverse complement strand
CGGTGGGGAAGCCGTCGCCGAACACCACGTCGTGGCCGGGTTGGTCCGGTGCGTCGCAGGGATAGGTCACGGCGTCTTCCGCCATCAGCCGGTCCCAGCTGATATTGGCCAGGGACGGCATCGCTTGCTCCATTTCCCCATAGACGTCCCTGGGATGGGCGTAGTTCCAATCGAGGCCGATGCGGCGTGCGATCTCCTGGGTGATCCACCAGTCCGCCCTGGCCAGGCCTGGCATCTCCAGGGCCTTGCGGCCCATCTGCACCTGGCGGTTGGAATTGGTCACGGTGCCGTCCTTTTCCGGCCAGGCCGATGCCGGCAGCACCACGTCGGCATAGGCCGCGGTCTCGGTCAGGAAGATATCCTGGACCACCAGATGCTCGAGCTTGGCCAGCGCGGCGCGGACATGGTTGGAGTCCGGGTCCGACATCGCCGGGTTCTCGCCCATGATGTACATGCCCTTCACGGTGCCGCCGTGGATGGCGTCCATGATCTCGACCACGGTGAGGCCGGGGTCGGGGTCGAGTTCGGTTTTCCACAACTCCTCGAAGCGGTCCTGGGCGCCGGGTGTGTTGACCCGTAGATAATCGGGATACATCATCGGGATCAGCCCGGCATCGGACGCACCCTGGACGTTGTTCTGGCCGCGCAGGGGGTGGAGGCCGGAGCCCGGGCGCCCGACCTGGCCGCACATCAGGGCGAGCGAGATCAGACAGCGGGCATTGTCGGTGCCGTGGATATGCTGGGAAATCCCCATGCCCCAGAAGATTATCGCTGCCCCGGCGGTGGCGTAGCACCGGGCGACGGTGCGGATGGTCTCGGGATCGATGCCGCAGATGGCGGCCATCTTTTCCGGGGCGTAATCGGCCAAGTGGTCGCGCAGCTTGTCGAAGCCTTCAGTGTGGGCCTCGATATAGTTGGGGCTGAAGAGTTCCTCGGTGACGATGACGTTCATGATGGCGTTCAACAGCGCCACATCGCTGCCGGGCTTGAATTGCAGCATGTGGGTGGCGTGGCGCTTCAGGGCCTGGCCACGCGGGTCCATGACGATGAGCTTCGCCCCGCGCTTGACCGCGTTCTTGAAGAAGGTGGCGGCCACCGGGTGGTTCTCGGTGGCGTTGGAGCCGATGACGAGGATGACGTCGGCATGCTCCACATCGGTGAACGGCGCCGTCACCGCGCCGGAGCCGATGGTCTCCAACAACGCCGCCACCGACGAGGCATGGCACAGCCGCGTGCAGTGATCCACATTGTTGGTGCCAAAGCCGGTGCGCACCAGCTTCTGGAACAGATAGGCCTCCTCGTTGGAGCATTTCGCCGAGCCGAAGCCGGCGAGCCCCTTGCCGCCGTCGCTATCGCGGATGGATTTGATGCCATTGGCGGCGGCGTCCAGCGCCTCGTCCCAACTCGCCTCGCGGAAATGTTTGAGGACATCGCCCGGGTCGATATCTCCCGCCGCGTCCTTAGGAACGCCGTCTTTGCGGATCAGGGGCGTGGTCAGGCGGTGGGGGTGGCTGACATAGTCGAAGCCGAAGCGGCCCTTGACGCAAAGCCGGCCCTGGTTGCCGGGGCCGTCACGGCCCTCCACATAGGCGATTTCATTGTCGCGGATCTTGTAGGTGATCTGGCAGCCGACGCCGCAATAGGGGCAGATGCTATCGACTTCGCGGTCGATGGCGGTATTGCCGACGCCGTCGCCGTCAAGCAGGGCCGCCGGCATCAGGGCGCCGGTGGGGCAGGCCTGGACGCATTCGCCGCAGGCGACACAGGTGCTGTCGCCCATGGGGTCGTCGAAGTCGAACACGATCTTGGCGTGGGCGCCGCGATGGGCCATGCCGATGACGTCATTGACCTGGACCTCACGGCAGGCGCGGACGCAAAGATTGCAATGGATGCAGGCATCAAGATTGACCGCCATGGCGCGGTGGCTCATATCCGCCGCCGGTGCCACCCGCGCCGGGAAGCGGCTGGCCTCGATGCCGATGCGCCCGGCCCAGTCCCACAGCCGCGAATCCGCATCATGGGCCTTGGCCCGGACCGGCTGGTCGGCGAGCAACAGCTCCATCACCATGCGCCGGGCGTCCTCGGCACGGGGGGATTGGGTCTCGACCTTTATCCCGTCGGTGGGCTGGCGGATGCAGGACGCAGCCAAGGCGCGTTCG
>CBDUSV010000412.1:0-2164 GCA_965369885.1 uncultured bacterium | reverse complement strand
CGAAGCGCCGGGTTGCCAAGAAGTCGGCTGCCAAGCGTAAGCCTGCGAAGAAGCGCCGGGTTGCCAAGAAGTCGGCTGCCAAGCGTAAGCCCGCGAAGAAGCGGGTTGCCAAGAAGTCGACTGCCAAGAAGATTTCTGGTGCCCGCAAGATGGCCAAAAAGCGTGCTTCCGCCCGCAAGCGGATGTCCAAGAGCGCCGCTTCCCGTAAGCGGATGTCCTCGAGGGCAGTCATGGCGCGCCGTAAGCTCAACGGCACGTCTCGCCGGCGGCATGCGTAATCTCGCCGTTGTTTAGTATTTAGCGTATTTGGTAATTAGGGTTTGTGTAAAGTTGGGGGGCCTCCGGGCCCCCCTTCTTTATGACATTATGGCTTATGGCAAAATGCCTGTGGTCCAGGCCGGGTTTTCCGGTTTCTAAGCCGCGGATTTTTCCAACAGATCGCTCCCACCGAAGCGCTCGCGCCACAGGCGGACGACCTCCTTGTTGAAGACGTTGTCGGGAACCTCGCCGCCAATCGCGGTCAGCACCGACCGGGTGGCCCAGCGCACCCCCGGCCTGAGGCCGCTGCCCAGGTTGGATGACACCATATGGGGCGACAGCAACACCTTGTGGCCAAGCTCGAGGATGGGCGAGCCCTTGGGCAGGGGTTCGTCCTCGAACACGTCCAGCGCGGCCGACGTGATGATGCCATCCTTCAGGGCCTCGACCAGGGCGACCTGATCGATCACCCGGCCGCGCGAGGTGTTGATGATGGATGCCGTCGGCTTCATCTTGGCGAGCTCGTCACTGCTGATCATGTGGGTGGTTTCCGCCGTCAACACCACATGGAGGCTGACGATATCGGATTCCGCCAGAAGCGTATCAAAATCGACCTGCTCCACATCGTGGAGGACGAAGCGATCGAGATCCTGATAAGGGTCATAGGCGATGAGGCGGACCCGCCACGGCGCCAGCATATCGGCGACCCGGCTGGCAATGCGGCCAAGCCCGATGAGACCGATGGTGATGCCGGGATAGCCGTCATGGCGGCGGCCGAAAAAGGTGCCTTGGTGGCCCAAATCCCGCCATTGGCCGCCTTTGACGCGCTCGTCCTTTTCCCGGATCCTTTTGGTCAGGGTCAGCATCATGGCCATGGTGCCCTCGGCGACCCCACCCCAATTGGATTCGGTCGGCGCGTGGGTGACCAGAATGCCGAGATCGGTCGCCGCCTCGACGTCCACGTCATCGACGCCGATGGTGGTCTTGGCGACGATGCGGAGATCCGGCGAGACCTCCATGATGCGCCGGCTGATCGGGCTCGAGCGGATCGAGGTCCCGGTCAAGGCCACGGCGCCTTCGGCCATGGTGCACATGGTGTCTTCGTTGTTGCCCATGGGCGTGTGCCACGACGCATCGCCGAGGGTAAGCTCGCAACCGGCATCGATGAGGGTGTTCTGGGCCTCACCGGAATTGTCGGCGGGGGCAAAGATGAAAACCTTGGGCTGAGGCATCGGGGTCTCCCTATCTGACTTTATTGCCCCCCGGCTTTGTTGACTTGAACCGGGGGCACGGAATTTTTATTGCTGGCGCCATAATGTCCGCAAACCACCCATGGGGACAAGTCCGTTCGTGGACCCACTGTAACTTATTGATTTTAAATGAAGAATTTAGCTGTCGCGGCGCCGTTCGATCTCGATGCCGACGGCGCGGGCATTGGTGTAGACCTCGAGTTTCTCGATCCGGACCCGGACCTGCTCTACGCGGCGGTCCTCGAAGCAGAGTTGGGCGATGTTCTCGGCCAGGGTCTCGACCAGATTGACATGGGCGCGGCCCAGCAGGCTTTCGATCCCCGACACCACCTCTTCGTAGGACACCACCTTGGTGATGTCGTCGTCGATGGCGACTTGGCCGTCGCGGACCCAGAGATCGACATCGATGCGCACCCGTTGGGGGCCGTCATGTTCATGGGCGTGGACGCCGACCCGGCAGGCGAGTTCCAGGCCATGGATGAAGACCCGGTAAAGCGCCCGGCCCCCCTCTTCGCCAGCCTCACCATCGGCTTCCCGCTCGACAAAAATCTCGGTCACTGCCACGGTCTCGCCCGCTCCCTTAGGGTCTGTATTCATAAAAGGTTGTGGTGCTGGCGGCCCAGGGATCATGACCGGCTAGGCGCGAAAAGCGCCGC
>CBDUSV010000411.1:0-2177 GCA_965369885.1 uncultured bacterium | reverse complement strand
AACCTGGACCAGGAAGTTGATCTTGCCCTGTTGGATCCATTGCGGCCTGGTGGCGAAGAGGCTGGAATAGCTGGCGCACCGGCCGGCCACTTCGCCCCGCTCCATGGCCATGAAGGACCCGCCGGAGCCGCGATACCCGATGATGACCTTGAACTTGGTGCCGATGGCCGCATTCAGCGACAACGGCAGTTTGGAGCCGCCGGAACGCGCGCCGGTGGAGGCCAGCTTGATGGGCTGGGCCATGGCGTCCTTGATGGTCTTGAAGGGCAGGTGAGACCAGATGTAACAGGCCTGGACATTGTTCACCAGGCTGCCGATCCAGTTGAATTTGAGCATGTCGAAGGACATCTTCTTGTTGCGCAGAAGCGGATCGGTGATCGGCCCCTGGGCCGAGGTCCCGAACGCGGTGCCGTCCTTGCGGGCCCGGCTGTAAAGCGCGATCACCGCGCCGATGCCGCCGGCGCCGGGCAGGTTCTTGGGCACTATCGAATCAACCTTGCCGGGCAGATGCTTGATGATGTGCCTGCCGAGGGTGCGGCCATAAAGATTGACGCCACCGGCGACGCCGCCGCCGATCCACAGCACGATCTTCTTGCCGTCATAGAAGCCGGCTGCCTGGGCATTGCCGACCGCGAAAAGGGTCATGGCCATGGCAATCAATGCCGCCGCCATCAGCTTTGAGATGGAAATACTCCCTGTCATCGGGTTTATCCTCTGGTTTGTTATGGATTGGTTGGTTCGCAACTGGTCATGCTAACGCAAAACCGCAGCCGTTAGAAGTCCGGCATTGGGAATTGTGTTCGATATTGATCGAGGACCGGTGTCTAGCGCGCTGGGGGGGGGGCGCCGGAGGCGCCGGCGGCCGGTTGCGATATGAAACCGTGAGCTCGACCCGGGCGCCGCCCAGGGTTTCGCTGGAAATTCGCGCCGTTGCCACCCGCCCACCGCGGGAATAGGTCAGCACCGAGGTGGCGGCGCGGATGGCGGTGAACTCGACCCAGCCGAAGCGCGGCATCTCGCGGCGGTAGAAATCGAACATATGGGTCGCCGAGCCCGAGGTCAGCAGAACCATGCGGCCGACCCAATCCTCTCCGGCGCCGAGGATCAGTGACTTGCCCACATCCATCTTGGCCTTGGTGGGGACGGGAATGTCGGTGAATTTGGGGAAATTCGCCTCGGCCTTGACGTCGCCGGGCTTGCCACTGGAACTGGGGCTGACCGGGGTGGTCTCGGCACAGGCCGTGATAAGGGCCAAGAGGGCCAGAAGCTGAAATATTTTCTGGAGTGGGCAACTCGCAGGTTGTTTCATCTGGGGATATCTCATATGGGCGCTGAAGTTGCTGGAGTTTTGACGCTGGGACACTGTCATGGCCCAATGACGCCGTCAAGCGGGCGCGCCGGGCTTTATAATAATACCGCCAATGGGGACTTATCCCGCCGGTTCCCTGGACTTTCGCAGCCAACGGACTTATATTAAGCATAATGGTTGGCATTGTGGCCTTGCATGGCAAGTTCCATCGCAAGTTCGTGTTGCCGTCCCTGGGAGGGCCGATCTCCTGAAAGGGTGAAAGCCCCGCATCGCGTCCTTTTCGATCCCTTGCCCGGTTTGTTGGATAAGGGTTTGACAGGGCCGCGGGGTGGGCCTATAAGGCCTTCCCCACCGCGCAAGTTCAGCGTTTGCGCGCTCTTCTTCGTGCGGTGTGTTTTGTGCTCTTTGACATGGTGAATAGGAAGGGATGCGCAGGCGGCGGTGTGCCAATTACACACCTGATCGCAAGCGCATCTAACCACTCGTGCGAAGTTTTTTTTAGTACGGTGATTTTTTTGTGCTTAAGATCGGGCTCAAGGATTCGGGTGCGCCAGCATCCGAAGAAGTCAACTTGAGAGTTTGATCCTGGCTCAGAACGAACGCTGGCGGCATGCTTAACACATGCAAGTCGAACGAAGGCCCGGTGCTTGCACCGGTCACCTTAGTGGCGGACGGGTGAGGAACGCGTGGGTACCTACCTTTCAGTACGGAATAACTGCGGGAAACTGCAGCTAATACCGTATACGCCCCCCGGGGGAAAGATTTATCGCTGAAAGATGGGCCCGCGTCGGATTAGCTTGTTGGTGAGGTAAAGGCTCACCAAGGCTACGATCCGTAGCTGGTCTGAGAGGATGATCAGCCACACTGG
>CBDUSV010000410.1:0-2186 GCA_965369885.1 uncultured bacterium | reverse complement strand
TGGCGATGTCGGCCAGCGCCATCTCGCCCTCGATCAGGCATTTGAGAATATCGTCGAGCTCATCGTAGGGCGGCAGGGTGTCCTGGTCGGTCTGGTCCGGCTTCAACTCCGCCGACGGCGCCTTGGTGATGATGCGCTCCGGGATCACCGGGCCCGGGGGGCCGAGGCAGTCGGGCACCGCATCTCCGCGCTCGCCGGGCACATGTTCGTTGCGCCAGCGTGACAGTTCAAAGACCGTGGTCTTGTAGACGTCCTTCAACACCGAATAGCCGCCGCAGAGATCGCCATAGAGGGTGGCATAGCCCACCGACATCTCAGACTTGTTGCCGGTCGACAGCACCATGTTGCCGAACTTGTTCGACAGCGCCATCAGGGTCATGCCGCGGGACCGCGCCTGGATGTTCTCCTCGGTCTCGTTGGGCTCGGTGCCGGCGAACTGCTGCGCCAGCATGGCCGAGAACGCCTCCATGGCGGGATCGATGGCGATGGTATCTAAGCGGATCGCCATATTCCTGGCCAGGGCCTCGGCATCCTCGGTGCTCTCATCAGACGTGAAGGGCGACGGCATCAACACGCAATGGACGTTGTCGGCGCCGAGTGCGTCCGCCGCCACCACCGCCGTCAGCGCCGAATCGATGCCGCCGGAAAGCCCGATGAGGACGCCGGGAAAGCCGTTCTTGGCGACATAATCGCGAAGCCCCACCACCATGGCGAGATAGACCGCTTCCAGGCCTTCGGGCAATGTCGCCATCTCGCAGTCCGCGCAATCCCAGCCGCCGGCGCCGGTGCGTTGCCACCGGGCTGCCATCACATGGGCGCGGAACCCGGGCGCCTGGCCGCACCGCTCACCCTTGGCGTCGAGCACGAACGAGGCGCCGTCGAACACCAGCTCGTCCTGGCCGCCGACCTGGTTGACATAGACCAAACCGAGGGCGGTTTCCTCGACCCGCCGAGCCGCCAGGGCCAGGCGCTCATCGGCCTTGTCGGCCTCGAACGGCGAGCCGTTGATGACGATGAGGATCTCGGCGCCCGATTGCTTCAAGTGCGCCGCCGCCTCCGGCGTCCACATGTCCTCGCAGATCATGACGCCCAGGCTGGTGCCGCGGAACGCCATCACGTCGGGCTGCGCCGCCGGGGCGAACACCCGGACCTCATCGAACACGCCGTAATTGGGCAGCTCATGCTTGAAGCGGACCTCGGCGATCCCGCCGCCATCTAACAACAGGGCCGCGTTGTGCAACGCGCCATTGTCCCGCCACGGCGCGCCCAACAGCACAGCCGGGCCGGTCCCGGTCTCCGCCGCCAGAGCCTTGACCGCTGCCTCCACCGCGTCCTGGAAGATCGGGCGCAGCACCAGATCCTCGGGCGGATAGCCCGAGACCACCAACTCGGAAAACACCACGAGATCGGCGCCCATGTCCGCCGCCGCCGCACGGGCTGCGCGGATCTTCTCCATATTGCCCATGACGTCACCGACGGTGGGATCAAGCTGGGCGACGGCGATGGTGAGGGTATCGGTCATGGGGTGTCACCAAGACACGGACCGCGGGTTGGGAAATGCCCGGCCCGCCGGCCAAGCGTCAAGAGGCTGCGGCGATCCTGGCGTTGCCGTTGGCGGTTTCGCGCTCCTGCTTCAGCATGTCGGAGATGACAAAGGCGAGTTCCAGCACCTGGCTGGCGTTGAGGCGGGGATCGCAATGGGTGTGGTAGCGGTCCGCCAGGCCGGTCGCCGTGATCGCCTGATCGCCGCCCAGGCATTCGGTGACGTCCTGGCCGGTCATCTCGAAATGGACGCCGCCGGCATGGGTGCCTTCGGCCTGATGGACGGCGAAAAAGCCGCGGACCTCATTAAGCACGGAGTCCACATGGCGGGTCTTGTAGCCGGTGGTGGATTTGATGGTGTTGCCATGCATGGGATCGCAGGTCCACACCACCTTGCGGCCGTCTTCCTTCACCGCCCGGACCAGGGGGGGCAGCTTGGCGGCGACCTGATCGGCGCCCATGCGGCAGATGATGGTCATGCGCCCGGCCTCGTTTTCCGGATTGAGGATATCCATCAGGCGGCGGAATTCGTCGAGATCAAGGGACGGTCCCGCCTTGAAGGCGATGGGGTTGTTGATGCCGCGCATGAATTCCACATGGGCGCCGTCGGGCTGGCGGGTGCGGTCGCCGATCCACAGCATATG
>CBDUSV010000409.1:0-2197 GCA_965369885.1 uncultured bacterium | reverse complement strand
GAAGAGGTCAATGACCCGGAGATCAATGACGGCCATTATGAGAGCCTGGTGGATTTCGGCGTCGCCCTCGGGTTCGAGCGGGACTTCATTTACAACTACAAGGGCCGCATCTACACCAAACTGGCCATGGCCTATTGGGAGCGCGCGACCCGGGCGTGGCCGTGGATGGAGGGCTTCGCCGCCGTCGCCGGGCTGGAGGCCGCCCGCGGGCCCGAGGTCCTCAAGCACGGCAATTGCCACCCCAACCACCGTGGCGTGTGGCGGCCGCTGGGCCTGCCGGAAGAAGCGCTTTCCCACTGGCGCGCCGCCGAGAAGGCGGATTACTCCGAGGGCGGCCATGGCGACATGACGCTCAAGATCCTGGCCGAGCACGCCACGACCGAGGCCGAGCAACAGCGCATCATCGAGGTGCTGGCGGAAACCATGCAGGTGCGCTGGTTCCACTTCGACCAGATCGGCCGCGATAGCCTGCGGGCGGCCGGCGCGCCGCTGGACGACGTTGCCTAATCAGTCCGCGCGATGAACCGCCGCATGCCCACCTTGGTGTTCCACACCCGGCGGTGGGCCTCCAACAGATAAGGCCGCGCCGCCGCGCGGGATTTCACCACCGCGTCGAAATCGGCCATGAAACCTTTCATGTGTTCGGCGACTTCGGCGCGGAGCGCGTTCTCGTCGATGGTCTGGACCACCCGGTCCCGCATCACCACGCGGCCATCGATGATGACGGTGTCGATGGCGCGGCCGGTCTCGGTGTAGACCAGTTGGCGGGCGGCCGAGTTGTAGGGCAGATAGGCGGTGTCGGTCATGTCGAGCAACACCACATCGGCCTTGTGGCCCGGCTTCAAGGCGCCGAGCCGGCCCGCCAGCATGGCGCTGCGGGCGCCGCCCAATGTGGCATGGCGGAGCGCTTCGTGGGCCAGCGGCGGGCCCGGTTCCGGCTCACTCACCGCCGCGAGCAGGCAATACATCTTCATCGCCTGGAACATGTTCTGCACATCGCTGCCCGAGCAATTGTCGCAGCCGAGCGCAACCCGCATGCCGGCGTCACGCATATCGTTGACCGGCGCGATGCCGCTCTTGAGCTTCATGTTGCTAAGATGGTTGAGCACCGCGCCGGCGTCGGCGTCCGCCATGCGGTCCATTTCCGCGCGCCCGATCCAGATCGAGTGGGCGATGTTGAGGCGCCGGTTCAAGATCCCGGCCCGGTCCAGATAGGTGATGAAAGACCCGCCATAATCGCCATAGAGCTCCCGCGCCATCACGGCCTGCCCACGGGTCTCATAGACGTGGATATAGATGCCGAGATCATGGCGTTCCGCCAGATCGGCGCAGCCTTCCAACAGCTCCGGCGTGCAGCGTTGCGGCGCGAAGGGGCCGACCGCCCAGTGCCGCGTGCCCTGGGCCGGCCAGCGTTTGATCTGGGCTTCGAGGAAATCGATCTGCTGCCGGGCGCCGAGCGCCGTGGTGCCCAGCATGTCCTTGATTTCGGGCGGTAAATGGTCGGAGTGGCGCAGCATGGCGACGGCGGGAATGTCGAACACCATGGGGGAGAACACGACGCGTTCGCCGATCTCCTCATAGGCGGCCAGCACCACATCGGCCAGGTCCGGGTCAAGCGGGATCAGCCCCAGCATGTCCTGCACCGTGGTGATGCCTGAGCGCAGCGATTCCAGGGCGCCGACCAGGGTGCGCAACCGCACTTCTTCCTTGGACCGGTGGCCGCCCATGGGCAGGGTATAGAGCAGCCACATTTCCAGCGGCAGCTCCTCGAACAGGCCGCGGCACAGTGTGTCGTGGGAATGGTAATGGGCGTTGATCAGGCCCGGCATGACCAGATGACCGGTGGCGTCCAGAACTTCGGCGCCCTGGGTCATCTCAGGCGGAAGATCAACCCCGACGGCGGTGATATCGGCGCCTTCGATCAGGATGTCTTTGATCAGTGGCTTGTGCACGTCGCCGTCATGGTCATAGACATGACCACCGCTGATCAGAAGCTTAGGTTTGTCCGCAGGCATTTGAATTCCCGGCCTGAAGGTGGCGAAATGGACCGGGGATGTCCAGTTTTTTGGCCCGCCCCCGGGTCACCTTGACAACGCCAGTCATCGGTGACCTGATCGGCGCCCAGATTAGACCGGGAGATGGGGAGAGACTGCTGTCCAAGCTGAAGATCTCTCTCGCATCTTGTGATTACGACCGC
>CBDUSV010000408.1:0-2200 GCA_965369885.1 uncultured bacterium | reverse complement strand
ATTGTAGACGGTGCGGCTGCGGTTCTGGTGGGCAACAAGGAAATCGGCGAAAAGCTGGGATTGACCCCGCGCGCCCGCATCAGGGGATTTGCCTCGATCGGCTCGGAACCGACCATCATGCTGACCGGGCCGAGCTTTGCCACCGAAAAGGCGCTGGCCCGCACCGGCATGACGGCGGGCGACATTGACCTGTGGGAGATCAACGAGGCCTTCGCCGCGGTGGTATTGCGCTTCATGGAGGTGATGGATATCGACCACGCGGATTTGAACGTCAACGGCGGCGCCATCGCCATGGGGCATCCGCTCGGCGCCACAGGCGCCATGATCCTGGGCACCATGGTCGACGAGTTGGAGCGCAGCGACAAGGAAACCGCGTTGATCACATTATGCATCGGCGGCGGCATGGGCACGGCCACAATCATTGAACGTGTCTAACGCCACGGGCAATTGAACGTGTCTAAACGCCACGGGCAATTGAACGTGTTTGATAGCGCCATACGAGCCAGACTCAAGGGAAGCCAGATACAATGACCGAGACAGTTCAGATCACCATCGACGACGATGGCATCGCAACCCTGGCCATCGATGTGCCGGGCCAGTCGATGAACGTCATCAACCAGGCCTTTCAGCAGGAATTCTCCGACTTTATCGCGCAGGTCGCGGGCGATGACGCCATCAAGGGCGCCATCATCACCAGCGCCAAGCCTACCTTCATGGCCGGCGCCGATTTGCGCATGCTGGGGCAATTGACCGGCGGCAGCGGCGATGTGGACCCCGCCCAGGTATTCGAAGCTTGCTTCAGCCTGAACAAGGTCTTCCGCGAAATGGAGACCTGCGGCAAGCCCTTCGTGGCGGCGATCAACGGCCTGGCCATGGGCGGCGGCTTCGAGATGATGCTGGCCTGCCACCACCGGATTGTCGCCGACGACCCCAAGATCAAGCTCGGCCTGCCCGAAGTGATGGTCGGGCTGCTGCCCGGCGCCGGCGGAACCCAGCGCCTGCCGCGCCTGGCCGGCGTGCAGGTGGCGCTGCAATATGCCAGCACGGGAAAGACCATGTCACCGCAAGAAGCCATGGGCATGAACATCGTGCAGGAAGTTGTGCCGGGCGACAAATTGCTGGATGCAGCAAAGGCCTGGCTGATGGACAAGCCGACTGCCGTGCAGCCTTGGGACAAGAAGGGTTTCAGATATCCGGGCGGCGGCGGCGCCATGCATCCCGGCGCCGTGATGGTCTTCATGGGGGCCAGCGCCATGGCCCAGGACAAGACCAAGCATAATTACCCGGCGGTGGAGGCCATTCTTTCCTGCGTCTACGAGGGCTCGATCGTGCCCATGGACAAGGCCATCCGCATCGAGAGTAAATATTTTGCCAAGCTGGTGATGGGCGACGTGGCGCCGGCCATGATCCGCACCCTGTTCGTCAACAAGACCGCCGCCGAGAAGGGCGCAAAACGCCCCGAGGGCCCGGCGCCCCATGAAGTGAAAAAACTCGGCATGCTGGGCGCCGGCATGATGGGCGCCGGCATTGCCTATGTCTCGGCCCGCGCCGGCATGGAAGTGGTGCTTCTGGACCGCGACATGGAATCCGCCGAAAAGGGCAAGACCTATTCCGAGGCGCTCGTTGAGAAAGGCGTCAAACGGCGCAAGATCTCGAAGGAAAAAGGGGAAGCGTTGCTCGATCGCATCCACCCGACCAGCGATTTTGCCGATCTTGAAGGCTGCGATTTGATAATCGAGGCGGTGTTCGAGGACCGCGCGATCAAGGCCGATACCACGAAAAAGACCGAGGCGGTTATCCCCGCCGATACAATCTTCGCCTCCAATACCTCAACATTGCCGATCACCGGGTTGGCGGAAGCCTTTACCCGGCCCGAGGATTTTATCGGCATTCATTTCTTCTCACCGGTCGACAGGATGCCGCTGGTCGAAATCATCATGGGCGATAAGACCGGTGACAAGGCGCTGGCCCACGCGCTGGACTATGTGCGCCAGATCAGGAAAACCCCTATCGTGGTCAATGATTCGCGTGGCTTCTATACCTCGCGCTGCTTCGGCACCTATGTGATGGAGGGCGTGACCATGCTGGCCGAGGGCATCAACCCGGCGCTGATCGAGAATGCCGGCAAGATTTGCGGCACGCCGGTGGGGCCGCTGGCGGTGGGCGACGAGGTCTCCATCGAGCTGAGCTACAAGGTGAT
>CBDUSV010000407.1:0-2202 GCA_965369885.1 uncultured bacterium | reverse complement strand
GAATTGCGCGCGGTCAGTCACGCGAAGCCGAGGCGAGGCAGGCCCGGCGGGCTCATGGGTGAGGCCGAGGGTTAAAAACGGAGGAATGATGATGGCTTATTTCAATAGCAAACCGTATTTTCAGCGCTTGTTCCGTCCCCTGGCGGACGGCCTGGGCCGGCGTGGAGTTTCCGCCAACCAAGTCACGGTCACCGCCATGGTGGTTTCGGCATGCGCCGGGATTGCCGTCCTGCTCTTTCCCGATGCCGCCGCGGCCTATCTTGCGGTGCCCGGCGCCCTGCTGGTCAGGCTGGTGTGCAACCACATCGATGGAATGATCGCGCGCACTTACGGCTCGGGCAGCAGGCTGGGACAGATGCTCAACGAGCAGGGCGATGTATTCTGCGATTCCGTGCTTTACCTCCCTTTGATATCGATTGCCGGCGTGCATCCGCCGCTTGTCATCGTTGCCGTGGTTGGCGCGGTGATATGTGAAATGACCGGAGTCCTGGGCGATGTGGTGGGGTCATCGAGGCGAGAGGACGGGCCGATGTCGAAAAAGCCCCGCGGCATTGTTTTCAGCGCGATCTATCTGGCTCTCGCCTTTGGCATACCGGCCGGGCCCTGGATCGATTTCCTGTTGGCCATGGTCATATTGCTGCTTGGCCTGACGGTGGTTCGGCGCACGGCAGGCGCGCTCAATGAGGTGGCATCATGAACCCCGCCCTGCCGCTAAACAGCCTGCAACTGGTATTTTCGGCGATCACCCTGGTGCTGTGTGTGGCCTCGGCCAGTGTCGGAATTGCCCGGCGTTATGTTGGACCGGCATCGGTTGGCGAGATCGCCCTTCGGGTCCGGACCTGGTGGGTCATGGTCGCCACCTTCGGGGTCGCCATGCTGCTGGGGCGCACTGCCACGATTACCTTCCTGGCGCTGCTGAGCTTCGTTTCGATTCGCGAATATTTTTCCATGGTCCGGTTGACCGCGCGCGACCGGGGCGCGGTGGCCGGTGCCTATGGCCTGGTGTTGGTCTTCTATGGATGTATCGCGGCGGGCTGGAGCGATGTTGTCTTAGCCGTCGTTCCCGCCTTGATCCTTATCGCCATGCCCATGGCCTTGTTGCACTCAGGCGAAACAAGGGCATTTCTCAACCGCCTGGCCGTGATCTCCTGGGGGGTGCTGGCATTTGTCTATGGCCTTGGCCACCTGGCGTTGATCCAGGCCCATGATGGCGCGCTCAATCCCGTCGCGGGCGGGGCCGGCCTGATGCTTTTCGTCGTCGTCATCGCCCAGGCATCGGACGTCTGTCAGTACCTGGTGGGCAAGACCATGGGGCGCAGGCAGGTGGCGCCGACAATCAGCCCGAACAAGACCGTGGCGGGCTTTGTCGGTGGGGTGGTTTTGGCCACGGTGCTGGCATGGGGGCTGGCTCCATTTTTGACACCTTTGGCCGGCCTGAGCGCGCGCGGCGCCGGATTTGTCATCGCCATCGCCGGGTTCATGGGTGATCTCACCCTGTCCGCCATCAAGCGCGATGCGGGCCGCAAGGATTGCGGGTCCCTGCTTCCCGGCCATGGCGGGGTGCTGGATCGGGTCGACAGCCTGATTTTGTCGGCCCCGGCCTTTCACATCTATCTTCATGCAACGTCGTGACAGGCGGGGGCATGACAGAGCGGGGCGTGACAGGGCGGCATGACAGGAGGGCGCCGTGATCACCATGCTGAGAACCCTATGCCATGTCCTCATCATTCGCCCGTTCGTCCGCGGCGTCATGGGGCTTGATGTGCGCAACCGGGACCGGCTTAAGGGAACAGGGCCGGCGGTCATCGTCGCCAACCACAACAGCCACCTGGACACATTGGTGCTGATGAGCCTGTTCCCACTCTCAGTCCTCAGGAAAGTCAGGCCGGTCGCGGCGCGGGATTATTTTGGCGAGGGCGGCCTGTTTCGCCGTTTGGTGGCGGGATTGCTCGGCGTGATCTATCTCGAAAGGCGCTGCCGCCCGTCCGCCGGCGACCCGCTCGCCGCCTGCGAACAGGCGTTGGCCGCCGGCCATATCCTCGTGGTCTTCCCCGAGGGCACCCGCGGCAAACCGGAAAGCCCGAGCCGGTTGCGCCCCGGCGTGTCACATCTTGCCCGCCGCCATCCCGAGCTCCCGTTCATCCCGGTGCACCTGCATGGCT
Source organism: uncultured bacterium (assembly GCA_965369885.1). Lineage (GTDB taxonomy): Bacteria > Pseudomonadota > Alphaproteobacteria > SMXQ01 > SMXQ01 > JAZFWG01. Next base: position 40 of record CBDUSV010000407.1, on the reverse strand, counting down.
GTGGCAAAACCCTGCCCAAGGGCGCCATGTTCCCGGTCCC
>CBDUSV010000406.1:0-2282 GCA_965369885.1 uncultured bacterium | reverse complement strand
CTCGGCGCCGCCGACAAGATCGGCTTTCCCTATATCGGCACCGCCAAGGCCGCCACCACCACCTGGAAGATCCAGACCTCGTGGCCCGGTGGGGTCGGCCTCAAGATCTTCAAGGATTGGTGTAACGGCATCGTCGAGAAGACCGGCGGCGAGCTTGCCTTCAAGCCCTTCGGCGCCAAGGACGTGGTCGGCGAGTTCCAGCTGTTCGACGCGGTCAAGAATGGTGTCATCGAGGCGATGAACCCGTTCACGCTCTATTGGGCGGGGCGCATGCCGGCATCGGTGTTCCTGAGTTCTTACCCGTTAGGCCTGCGCACCGAGGGTGAGTGGGATACCTTCTTTTATGGACTGGGCGGGCTCGAGATCGCCCGCAAGCTGTTCGCCAAGTTCGGCATGAAATATGTCGGGCCGATCCACCATGGACCCAACATCATCCATTCCAAGGTGCCGATCCGCTCGATCGACGATTTCCGTGGCCGCAAGATGCGCGTGCCCGGCGGCATGGTGGCCGAGCTGTTCAAGGCCGCCGGCGCCAAGACCACGCTTCTGCCCGGCAGCGCCATCTTCCCAGCCCTGGAGAAAGGCACCATCGACGTCGCCGATTATGTCGGCCCGGCGATCAACTATGCCCTCGGATTCCATCAGGTCACCAAATACATCTCGATGGGTCCTGCCGGGTTCATGTCGATTTACCAACCGGTTGACCTTATGGACCTGACCGTCGGCATGCGCGCGTGGAATAAGCTCTCAAAGGGGATGAAGCAGTTCGTCGAGGCGGAGGTGCACGTCTATTCCGACGTCCACTTCGCAAAAATCCAGAAGGCCGACCAGGACGCCTGGAAGAAGTTCGCCGAGGCCGGCACGGTGGTCACCCGGCTGTCCGGCGAGGACGTCGACAAGTTCACCAAGCTGGCGGTACCCTTGTGGTACAATTGGGCCAACAAGGACAAGGACGCGGCACGGATCTTCAAGATCCAGCTCGATTACATGATGTCGGGAAGTCTCGGTTACGTGAACTCCGACATGATCAAGGGTCAAAAGCTCAAATGGTCGTAACCGGTGACCGGCGCCGCCCCCACGGGTGGCGCCGGCGGCCGGAGCACATTCGCGGACACCGATGCCAAGCCTGAATTTCGTCCTGCCCCACTGGCTGTACTGGTCGGGGCTCGTGCTGTTTCCACTGTTGGCGATCTACATGGTCAAGCGCACCGAGGCGCGGCCAGCGGGCGGCATTTCCCTTGCGCTCGCCTACATGCTTTTGGTCACCGGCGGCTTCATCGGTCTCCACCGGTTCTATCTGCGCAGCTGGCTCGGCGCCCTCTATCTGCCGCTGTTCGGCGGCATCCTTTATGCCAACATTCAGTTTCGCGTCTTCCGCGATGCCCTGTCGCAAGCCAAGCATGATCTCACCGGCGCGCAATTCCTGACTGAGCGCGCCGCCAAGGCCGTCGAGGCCGGCGCCGATGGGGCCGCGGCCAAACTGTCTTCGGCGCAGCAAGCCATCGCCGGGGCGGAAAGCCGGGTTGCCGAATTGGCGTCACGGCTCGAGCTTTGGGACACCGCCGCGTTCGCGTTGTTCCTGGCCATCGCCGCCTTCCTCTTGGTCGACGCCATAGCCCTGCCGCGCCTGGCGCGGCAAACAGCGGCCCGGGAGCCCGCGAAACCTCAAGACCTTCCCGACATCATGGCCGCCACCGCCGTGGACCCGACCCATGGCATCCACACTCCGTTGACCGACATCATCGACCGCATCAGCCTGTGGTCGGGGCATTTCGTCTGTTACTGGTCGATGATCGCGGTGTTCGCCTACTACTACGAGGTCCTGGCGCGCTACGTCTTCAATTCGCCGACCAATTGGGCCCATGAGGCCATGTTCCTGATGTTCGGCATGCAGTATCTGCTCGCCGGCGCCTATGCCCTGCGCGAGGACGCCCATGTGCGGGTCGATGTGTTCTATGTCCGGTTCAGCGACCGGGTCAAGGCCATGGTCGACATCGCGGCCTCGGTGTTCTTCTTCATTTTCGTCGGTGCATTGCTGTGGACCGGGTTCGTGTTCGCGCGGGATTCCGTCGCCGTCTGGGAGGTCTCGTTCACCGAATGGGCGATCCAGTATTGGCCGGTCAAGGCGACCATCGCCTTGGGCGCCTTTCTGATCCTGCTGCAAGGCCTGTCCAAGCTGGTCAAGGACGTCTTGTTGCTACGGCGTATCGGACCCTAGCCATGGGACTGGAAATCGGCATCGGTTGGCTCACCCTGCTTATGTTCGGCTCATTGCTTGTGCT
>CBDUSV010000405.1:0-2286 GCA_965369885.1 uncultured bacterium | reverse complement strand
GCGTGCCCGGCATCGGCATCAAGACCGCGGCCGAATTGATCAACCACTATGGCGATCTCGACACCCTGTTGGCCAAGGCCGAGGAGATCAAACAGCCCAAGCGGCGCCAAAACCTGATCGAATTCGCCGACCAGGCGCGCATGTCGCGGGAATTGGTGCGGCTCAAGGACGACGTGCCGGTGACCGGCACGCTGGAAAGCTTCGCGGTGAGGAAGCCCGATCCCGAAACCCTGGTGGCGTTCCTCCGCGCCCAGGGGTTCAAACGCCTGGTCGCCCGCGTCGAAAGCGATTTCGCCGCCGAAGGGATCACCGTTTCCGCTGATGCTGGCGAACTTGCCGCCGGCGCCGGCGCCGCCCAGCCCCAAACCGCGATCAAGGCCGAGACCGCGCCCGACACCGTTTGCTATGACGCGGTCCAGGACGAAGCCGCGCTGCGGGACTGGATCGCCCGCGCCACGGAGGCCGGCATCATCGCCGTCGATACCGAAACCACGTCGCTTGACGCCATGCGCGCCGAGTTGGTCGGCGTGTCGCTCTCGCTCAAGGCGGGCGAGGCCTGCTACATCCCGTTGGCTCACCGCACGCCCAAGGCCCAGGGCAGCCTCGATCTCGGCATCGGTGACGGCGATGGCGGCGGCAAGGCCAATGGCGAGGACACCGTGCCCGAGCAGATCCCCCGTGACCGGGCGCTGGAGCTGTTGGCGCCGCTGTTGGCAGACCCGGCGGTCCTCAAGATCGGCCACAACATCAAATACGATATGGGGGTGCTGGCCAAATATGGCGTCAAGGTGGCGCCGGTGGACGACACCATGGTGCTGTCCTATGTGCTCGACGGCGGACTCCACGGCCACGGCATGGACGAGTTGGCCCAACTCCATCTCGGCCACGACACCATCAAATTCAAGGACGTCGCCGGCACCGGCAAGAACCAAGTCACCTTCGACCAGGTGCCGCTTGCCACCGCCGTCGATTACGCCGCCGAGGATGCCGACATCACCGGACGCTTTGGCCGCCTGTTCAAACCGCGCTTGGCCTCAGAACATATGACCACGGTCTATGAGACCCTGGAACGGCCGCTGATCCCGATCCTGGCGGCGATGGAGCAGACCGGCATCAAGCTCGACCCGGCGGTGCTCGCCGCCCTCAGCGCGGATTTCACCAAGCGCCTTGCAACGCTGGGGGATGAAATCCACCGCCTGGCTAAGCGCGACTTCAACATCGCGTCGCCCAAGCAGCTGGGCGAGGTGTTGTTCGACGATATGGGCCTTCCCGGCGGCAAGAAGGGCAAGACCGGGGCCTACGCCACCGGCGCCGACATCTTGGACGGCCTCGCCGCCCAGGGCCATGAGCTGCCCGAGCGCGTCCTCGATTGGCGCCAGATTGCCAAGCTCAAAAGCACCTATTCCGATGCCCTGGTCGACCAGATCAACCCCGACACCGGGCGCGTGCACACCTCCTACGCCCAGGCCGTGGCCTCGACCGGGCGGCTGAGCTCGACCGACCCCAATCTCCAGAACATCCCGGTGCGCACCACCGAGGGCCGCAACATCCGCCGCGCCTTCATCGCCGAGGACGGCTTCAAGCTGATCTCCGCCGATTATTCCCAGATCGAACTTCGGCTTTTGGCCCATGTCGCCGGCATCGGGGTGCTGAGAGACGCCTTTCGCGACGGCGCCGACATCCATGCGCTGACCGCGTCCCAGGTCTTCGCCGTGGCGCCCGAAGACGTGGATGGCGAGATGCGGCGCAAGGCCAAGGCGATCAATTTCGGCATCATCTACGGCATCAGCCCGTTCGGCCTGGCGCGCCAGCTCGGCATTCCTCAAGGCGAGGCGGCGGACTACATCAAGGCCTATTTCCTGCGCTATCCCGGCATCCAGGATTACATGGAAGAGGCCAAGGAATTTTGCCGCGAGAACGGCTATGTCCGGACCATCTTCGGGCGCAAATGCCATCTGCCCGGGATCAAGGACAAGAACCCGGCCCGGCGCAACTTCTCGGAGCGCGCCGCCATCAACGCGCCGTTGCAAGGCGCCGCCGCCGACATCATCAAGCGCGCCATGATCCGCATGCCCGCCGCCTTGGCAAAGGCCAAGCTTGGCGCCCGCATGCTGCTGCAGGTCCATGACGAGCTGATCTTCGAGGCGCCGGAAGCCGAGACCGAAAAGACCGTCGAGGTCGTCACCCGCGTCATGGCCGACGCCGCCCTGCCGGCGCTGGAGCTCACCGTGCCGATCGAGGTCGAGGCCGGCGTTGGCGACAACTGGGCCGAGATCCACTGATGCG
>CBDUSV010000404.1:0-2296 GCA_965369885.1 uncultured bacterium | reverse complement strand
GATGGGGTCATCCCGATCGAGCGTGGCGGTGATGGCATCCAATTGCTCCGGCGCCACCCCCTCGCCGGCATCCAGGACCTCGGCCCAGGTGGTAAAGCCGGGGTGTGGCCGTGAGGTCTGTTCCGGATGTTCCGGTTCATAGACCACGACTCGACGGAGATGGGGGAAAGTCGCTGGCGCGAGCCCGCCCCCGGCTTGGGCCGGCTCCATCAGTTCGGGCACGATCTCGGTGATCATGGCGACATAGTCGCTGGAGCGGAAAGTGGGAATCAGGAACAGCCCTTGAAGCTCGGTGCGCTCCAGCGAATAGGCAAGTTCCCGGGGCCGGTAAGCCGGATTGATGTTGACGAGAAGGGCGCCGATGCGCGCCGTCGCCATCTGCAGAACGAGCCACTCAATATTGTCGGTTGACCAGATGCCGATGCGGTCGCCCTTGCCGAAACCAAGGCCGACGAGACCCCGCGCCAGGTGATCGATTTCGGTGGCGAGCGCCCCATAGCTGAGCCGGCGGCCCTGGGGCACGGAGACCACGGCCTCCCGGTCGGAACACCGTGCCGCGACCCCGGCGAAATGTTCGGGAATTGTCGCGCCTAGAAGCGGAGTCTCGCCACCACGATGAAAATAACTTTGTCCTGCCATGGCGGGTGATGTCCCCTCTAGGCCGCTTCTTCCCAGTAGCGATCGATGCGCGCCTGGATCTCGCCGATTACCGCATCGTCGCGGTCGGGCTCGAACAGGTGGGAAAAGCGGCCCTGGAGCCGCAGATACTCTTCCACCGCATCACGCGGGCGCGGCACCTTGTTGTGAACGATGCGGCCATCAACATATTCCTTAAGCGGCCAGACTCCGGTCTTGATGGCGCTGCGTCCGACCTCGACGGTCTTTTCCGGTGGGAAGTACCAGCCGGTGGGACAGGGCGACAGCGCCAGGATCAGCCGCGGTCCCTTGAGGGCGGCAGCCTTCTCGATCTTGTTTGCCAAATCCACCGGCTCGGTTCCGATGACGGTGGCGGCGTAGGCCGGTTTGTGGGCGACCCAGATATCGAACAGGTCTTTCTTGTAGCCACGGAAGCCGTGTGGGCCGGTGCTGGTTGCCGTCTTCGCGCCATGGGGGGTGGCGCCTGAATATTGCTGTCCGGTGTTGGCGTAGCCTTCATTGTCGTAACAGATATAGAGAAAATCGAGGCCCCGTTCGATGGCCGCCGAGGTGGCGGATAGCCCCATGCCATAGGCCGCGCCGTCTCCGGTCAGCACCACTGCGTTGAGATCCTCCTCGGGTGGAATTCGCCCCCTTTCGATCAGGATGTCCATGGCATCGCGCACCCCCTGGGCGCCGGCGGGCGCCGATGCCATCGACGTATAAAGCCAGCTGCCCCTAAACGGGGTGAAGGGATAGACCGACAACAGCGTCATACAGCCGGCCGCGTTCACCACCACCGTGTTCTTGCCCAAGACGTCGTAGATGTCCCGGAGCGCCAACAGACCGCCGCAACCGGCACACATGGGGGTGCCGACACCGAGGAGATGGGTCGTGGGCAGGTCCTTGATGCTGTGGAAATGGCTCTCGGTCATGGCTGCTTCTCCGCGGCGAAATGGCGTTCGGCCTCGGCGATGGTCTGGAACTTCCGCACTTCCCGCAACTCCTCGTCGGTGAACAGCAGCCGAGGCGGCGGTGGGCTGCCGTTAATGGCCGCCTGGCGGCACACCGAGGCGATCTCGTAGAACTCCTCCGGTGAGATATCCCGCCCACCGAGACCACCGACAAAACTCGCCAGAACCGGGGGCGCCGCCTTCTGGCCGTAAAGCGCCGAGGCCAACTCTGAATGCAGGACGCCGCCCATGCCCATGGAAAGGTTCTGGTCGATGACCGCGACGGCCTTGCAACCGCAGAGCGCCGATTGCAGCGCCCCGGCCGGGTAGGGCCGGAGCAGGCGCGGACGCACGAGACCGATCTTCCACCCTGCCTCGCGCAACTGGTCGACCGCATCCTTCGCCTTGGTCGCGAACGATCCAATCATGACGAAGGCGTATTCGGCGTCCTCCATCTTGTAGGCCTCGACCGGGCCATAGGAGCGTCCAAACTGTGTTTTAAAATCGGCGGCGATCAGATCGTAGATTTTGGCCGCATTGAGCGCCGCGAGATGGGTTTCGTAACGGAAATAGGAATAGGGCACGCCTCCCAGCACCGCGACCCCTTGGGACTCCGGCTCGGTGGCCCGGAATTTGATGGTTTCCGGATCGAAGGGAGGAAGAAAGGCGTTGACCGCTTCCACATCGGGGATATCGACGGGCTCGCG
>CBDUSV010000403.1:0-2314 GCA_965369885.1 uncultured bacterium | reverse complement strand
TTCAAGTTCGTCGCTGACGAGCGCGGCCGCGAACTTCAAGGCTGGCAGGCGCGCCTTGGTATCGTCGCGGCGAGCCGCTTCGGCGCCGTCAATGGCTGGCTGGAGCGCCAATTCGGCGAGCTCACCGGCCTGGCGGAGAATGCCTCGCTGCAGATCTACATGACCGAACTGACCCTGACCGGCGGGCGCCAGGGCGTCACCGACGAGCCCGCCCAGGCCTCTTATCTGCGCAATCTGCTGGTCGTCACCGCCGACCGGGCGGGCTTCAAGGGCCCGGTTCTCGGCCCCAAGATCAATGCCAACGTCAAGCGCGTCGGCATTGCCGGACTGGCGCTGATCAACAAGGACGGCCGGGCCATCGTGGCGACGCCGGCCTTCCCGCCGCTCGATGGCGTGGTCGGAGAGACCCTGAGGACCCTGCCCCTGGGCCGGCGCGGGGTGGTCGATCTGTTCAAGAATGCCGCCGGCAACCCGGCCATGGGCTTCGCCGTTCCGGTCTTCGCCGTCCAGGGCGGCGGCAAGCCCGCCGATCAGATCGGCTGGGTCATCGGCATCAAGGAAGTGGCCAAGGGGCTTTACCCGCTGCTCTCCCAGCCGGGAGAGGTCAACAAATCGGCCGAAACCATATTGCTGCGCCGCCGTGGCGCCGTGATCGAGTATCTGTCGCCGCTCCTGGATGGCGCCGCGCCCTTGACCCGCGGCCTCGCCGCCGACACTCCGGGCCTGGCATCCGCCGGCGCCGTTGCCGCGCCCGGCGGCTTCAATCAGGGCCGTGACTACCGCGGCGCCGAGGTCCTGATGACCAGCCGTCCCCTCGCCGGTGTTGGCTGGGTGCTGGCCACCAAGATCGACGGCGCCGAGGCCATGGCCGAGGCCGATGCGCGGCTAACCCGGCTGATGACAGCCCTTCTTCTCGTCATCGCCCTGGTCACGGCCGTGATCATCGCGGTGTGGCGTCACGGCACTTCGCGGCGCACGGCCGCTTCGGCGGCACGCTATGCCGAGCTCGCCGGGCGTTTCGAAGGCCAGAGCAAGTTCCTGCGTCTCGTCACCGACAGCCAACCCAACGCCATCTTCATCGCCGACGAGGACGGCAAGTACCACTTCGCCAACCGCGAGGCGGCGCGCCCCACCGGCATCGAAGCCGATGACATGCTGGGCAAGACCCTGGCCAGTGTCATCGGCCCCGATGCCGCCAAGCATCATCTCGAGCTTAACCGTGAGGCCATGGAGAAGGGCGATACCATTTCCGCCGTCCACACCACCGGTGGCAACGGCGATGCCCGCATTCTCCGCTCCGAACACATCCCCATCGGCACAAACGGTGGCGGGGTTCCCGGTGTCCTGGTGGTCGAAAGCGACATCACCGAGATTGAGAGCGAACGTGCCCGGCGCGAACGCACCCTCGGGCAATTGGTCAAGACCCTGGTCGCCGTGGTCGACCGCCGCGATCCCTTTGCCGCCCACCATTCCAACCATGTGGCCGCGGTGGCCGGCGCCGTGGCGCGGGAGATGGACCTGGACGACGTCACGGAGAACACCGCCGAGATCGCCGGCAATCTGATGAATCTGGGCAAGATCCTGGTGCCGGCCGAGATCCTGACCAAGACCGAACGGCTCAGCGACGACGAGATCCAACAGGTCCGCAACGGCATCCTCACCAGCGCCGATCTTCTCGACGGCATGGAGTTCGACGGCCCGGTGGTCGAGACCCTGCGCCAGCTGCAGGAACATTGGGACGGCACCGGCAAGCCCAACGGGCTCAAGGGCGCCGACATCCTGGCCAGCGCGCGCATCGTCGCCGTCGCCAATGCCTTCGTCGCCATGGTGTCGCCCCGGGCCTACCGCACCGGCGTCGCCTTCGACGAGGCCACCGGCATCCTGCTCGACCAGGCCGGCACCGTGTTCGAACGCGCCGTGGTGATCGCCCTGATCAATTGTCTCGAAAATCGCAAGGGCCGCGAGGAATGGGCCAACTTCGCCATCGCGCCCAGCGCCGAGGCCTGATCACCCTCTTTTGCCACCGCCCGTGAGCAGTGCTCTCGCGGATAGGTGCCTCAGGCGGATTTTTTACACCGGGTTTGTGGATAGGTGTCTGCGGGGGATTTTTTGCCTTTGGCAAAAAATGGTGGAGCCGAGGGGAATCGAACCCCTGACCTCGACATTGCGAACGTCGCGCTCTCCCAACTGAGCTACGGCCCCATCCGGTGACATCTGCGCGCCGGCAACGATGCCCGGGCGCTGGCGCACAATGTGTGGGTGGCGCACCCTACTGTCAAGGCCGGGACTGTCAAGACTCTGTCACGAGGCGCCC
>CBDUSV010000402.1:0-2334 GCA_965369885.1 uncultured bacterium | reverse complement strand
GGGGGCTAAGAATAACCAGCAAGGGCGGGAGGACGGCATGGCCACCCTCAAGATGTCCGACAACGAAGTCGGGCCCTATATCAACGCCATGGTCGAGAAGATCAACACCACGTGGGACGATGTGGTCGAGACCACGCCGTTCATGGTTGAGCTCAAGGCGGGCACGCTCAAGAAAGAAACCATCACCCTGTTCTACAAGAACTGGGGCTGCTTCGTGCCCGTCATCAACTCGGTCTACATGCTGCAATTCTACCGCAATCTTGCCTTTTTCGTCGCCAACCAAGATCTCATGGTGCCCTACACCAACAAGGTGCTCGATGAATTCGGCCATCCCGAGCCGCCGGGGCACATCAAGGTTCTGATCTCCACCGGCGAGGCCCTGGGGCTCACGGTCGAGGAGATCCTGCAAGAGCCCATGCTTCCCGAAGCCCGGGCGTTGGCCGATTTCCAGCGCACGCTCGCCACCGACGGCGCGCCCCATGAATACTGGTTCTCGGTGCTGTGGGAGTTCGCCTTCGGCATGACGTGTCTCGGCTGGTACAACGCGCTGACCACCCATTACGGCATGTCGGCCGAACAAGCCGATTATTTCCACAAGCACCACGAAGCCGACACCATGGACCATCTCGACCGCGAGGCCCATTCCGAGGTCACCAAGAAGGTGCTCAACCGGATGTTGACCATTGGCGTCCAGGAGCGCGTCGGCTATTCCCCGGAATATTGCGCCCTGACGCCGACCTATCTGTACAAGGACATGTTGAACGCGGCTTATGCGGCGACCCACTGAGGCGCCCTTAAGAGATAGTAGCGGAGGATAAGGTGAGCGAACAAACCAACGCCGAGGCCGAAATACGCGAAGCCTTCGATGAGGATGTCCGGCGCCGCAATCTGATCGGCTATTGGATGATCCCGGGGACCAGCACGGTGTACCGCGAGCCCGAGCCCAAGCACGGCCCGTTCAAGTGGACCTGGCAGGAGATCGAAGAGCCCCTGTTGAAGGCGCCGGACCACATCCCCAAGGAGGAATCCTTCCGCCGCTTCATCGGCTTCCAGAATCCCGATCTCGAGATCGGCACCACCCCCAATCTGATTCTGGGCGCACAAATGGTGCTGCCCGGCGAGGTCGCGCCGTGCCACCGCCACACCATGGACGCGGTGCGCTTCGTGATCGAAGGCGACGGCTCGATGTGCACGGTGATGGAGGGCGAGGAGTTCCCCATGAACCGGGGCGATTTCCTCACCACCCCCAACTGGTGCTGGCACGAACATGTCAATAGCGGTGACAAGGCGGCGATCTGGCTCGACGGCGCGGTGGCGCCGATGATCCAGCATTTCAAGATCGGCTTCGCCGAGCCCCACCAGCGCGGCCGCCAGGACATGCTCAGGCCCCGGGGCTGGTCCGACCGCCAGTTCGGCCCCTTGAAGCCCCGTAAGGCGTCGGTGAGCAATTCAGCCTTCCGCCCGCCCTACCGCTATGGCTGGGAGGAGACCCGCGCCGCCCTCGACGAGCTGACCGGCGGGCCCGAGGACGCCAATGACGGCATCTGTCTCAGCTATTCGGATCCGGTCACCGGCGGGCCGACCCTGCCCACCATGGCGTGCGAGATCCAGATGCTGGCGGGGAACCAGTCCTATGGCCGCCACCGCCATACCCACGCCGCGATCTATCACGTCTTCGAGGGCGAGGGTTCGACCACCATGGGCGAGGAACGCTTCGACTGGAAGCCCGGCGACACCTTCGCGGTGCCGCTATGGACCTGGCACGCCCATGAGAACAGCGGCGCCGAGCCGGCAATCCTGTTCTCGATCAACGACCAGCCGGTGCTGGAGTCCCTCGGCTACTGGCGCCAGGAACAGGGCAGCTAGGCGCGGACTTAAGGGTTCTTCAGGCTGATGGTGAGCCGCGCGCTGCCGTTGAGGTAGAGCTTCACCGGATTGTCGTTGTAATTGTCCTGGATGCGGGACGAGATGTTGATGCTGGTAAGCCGGCAGGTCCGGGCGATCGTCGCCTTCAGGACGTCGCATTCGTCGCTCGCCATATTGTAGATGAATGTCCGGCCGCGCTTCTGGGTGGTGGCCAGGGTCTTCTGGCTCAGATCCGCAAGCGGCAACCGGGACTGGAAGCTGACATTGACGCTGACCACATTGGCGCCGTGCAGCGATGAGGACCGCATGGTCGACGCATCCGCCAAGCCTGTGGTGAATGTCACCGCGAACGCCACCAACATGGTGGCCACTACCGCCCAAACGAACCCTTTGACTAGAGATATCTGTCTCACCTTGCACTCCTTGTTGGCCGGCCGCCTTGATTGACGGCGCGGCGCAAGTAAGCCC
>CBDUSV010000401.1:0-2355 GCA_965369885.1 uncultured bacterium | reverse complement strand
GCGCAGGTCCGAAAGCCGGCGAAGACGTCGTTGCGGTTGGGCGCGAAGAAATTGCGGTAGCGGTTAGACACCATGCGGCCCCGGGTCGCCCAGGCGCCGCCGCGCAGCACCTTGGGCTCGCCGAACCAGGGCGCCGAATAGTCCTTATAGGGATCGGCGGCGAAACCGGGGAAGGGCTCGAACGGTGACGATGTCCATTCCCAGACATTGCCGATCATCTGGCGGCAGCCGAAGGCGCTGTCGCTTTCGGGAAAGGCGGCGACATCGACCGTGCCCATGAACCCGCCATCGAGATTGGCGCGCGGCACCTCCCCGGGTGCGCCTTGCGCCAGGGCGCCGGCCTCGTCATCGCCCGGCCCCCAGGGATAGCGGCGCTTGACGGTGGCATCAAACCCGCCATTGGCCGGCACTGAGGACGCCGCGATCTCCCATTCGGCCTCGGAAGGCAGACGGCGTCCGGCCCAGCGGCAATAGGCCTGGGCCTCGAACCAGGTGACATGGATCACCGGGTTGTGCGGGGAGAGCGCAACCTCGCCATCAAATTCGCGCACCCGCCAATCGCCATTGCCGCCGGTCCAGTAGATCGGATGCGCCGCCTTGGTCTCGCCCCGCCAGGCCCAGCCGGCGTCCGACCAGAGATCTGGGCACCCATAGCCGCCGTCATCGGCGAAGGCGGCGAACTCGGCGTTGGTCACGGTTGCCCGGGCGATGGCGAAGGGTTTGACCGTGACCTCATGGGCCCATTTCTCGTTGTCGAACACGAAGGGCTCGTCATGTTCGGCGCCAAGCCGCCAGACCCCGCCGGGGATGTCCACGTCGCCCGCCAGCGGCCCGGCATCGGTGTGCGCGGCCTCGATATTGCCGGCGGCCTTGAAGTCCGGCCGCGGATAGGAAAGGGTCTGGCGGGTATAGGTGAAGGCCTCGTCATGCATGTCCTCATGGAAGGTGACCAGGCGGTAATAGTAGCTGTCCAACGGCGTGGCCAGATTGCCCGAAATCGATTGGCCGAGGCGCGCCGCCAGGGCGTCATTGACGCGTTGCATGTAATCCAGGGTCTTGTCAAAACTCGGCAAGGGCAGATCCCATCTGGTGTCGTGGTGCACCGCCATGGAATCGTAGAGCTTGTCCGCATTGTCGATGAAGGAATCGGCGCCGTCGATCCAGCGCAGGATGAAGATCTCGTGGAACCAGGCGACGTGGCCGATCTCCCACAATAGCGGGTTGACGATGGTGAGCATGGGGCCCATGCGCCGGTCCTTGTCCAACCCATGGGCGAGCTCGAGGGTGCGCGCCCTGGCGTCATCCAGAATCTGGCTGAGGTAATCGACCGAGAGCGGTTGTCTCATCCGCGAATTTCCTTTAGTCCCTCCACTGTGCCCATGAAGATTAGCCTGATCACACCGGCCCATAAACAGTCAAGAGCGGGGAATCGCACCACCGCGGTGCGCTGGGCGGCCATCCTCCGCGATCTCGGCCACAAGGTCCATATCTCCCAGGAGTATGACGGCACCAAAGCCGACGCCATGGTGGCGCTCCATGCCTGGCGCTCGGCCCAATCGATCAGGGAATTCGACCGGCTTTACCCGGACCGCCCCCTGGTGGTGGCCCTGACCGGCACCGACATCTACGCCTTCATCAAAAGCCACCCGAAACCGACCCTGGGCTCGATCACCCGCGCCGATTATCTGGTCGGCCTCCATGATCTGGTCGCCGACGCCATCCCCAAACGCTTCCGGCCCAAGGTCCGGGTCATCCACCAGTCCGCCCTCCCCTTGCCGCGCCGGGTGAAACCGTCCAAGCGCCGCTTCGATGTCTGCGTCATCGGCCATCTCAGGGCCGAGAAGGATTCGCTGCGTACCGCCTATGCGGTGCGATCCCTGCCCAAGGGCTCGGCGATCCACGTCACCCATCTCGGCAAGGCCCACAACCATGCCTGGGCCGAAAAGGCGCGCCGCGAAATGCCGAAAAACCCGCGCTATCACTGGCTGGGCGAGGTGCCGGGCTGGGCGGTGCGGCGCACCTTCGCGCGCACCCGGCTGATGGTGCTGAGCTCAAAGATGGAAGGCGGCGCCAACGTGATCTCGGAAGCGGTCATCGCCGGGGTGCCGGTGATCGCGTCGGATATCGCCGGCTCGGTCGGGCTGTTGGGCCCGGATTACCCGGGCTATTACCCGGTGGGCGACACCAAGGCGCTCCGCCAGCTTCTGCTTCGCGCCGAGACCGAGCCTGAGTTCCTCACCGCCCTTCTCCGCGCCGGCGCCAAGCGCGCCCCCCTGTTCCGCCCGGCCCAAGAGCGCGCCGGCTGGCGCAAGCTGGTGGCCGAGTTTTAAGGCCCCATTGCCCAAGAATCGCCGG
>CBDUSV010000400.1:0-2455 GCA_965369885.1 uncultured bacterium | reverse complement strand
GGGCGGATGCGGCAGGAAATAGCTCACCTGGTTCATCAGGTCGATACGAAGGTCTTCGTCGGCGATGCCGATGTGGACATGCATGCCGCAGATCAAAAGCCGGCGCGCCAAGGCCTGCATGTCGCGGGCGAGGATGCGGTAGCGTTCCTTCTCGGTGCGGCGTTGCTCACCCCAATAGGCGAAGGGATGGGTGGAGGCGGCTATCGGCGCGAAGCCGTGCTTGTCAGCCACCTCCGAGACGGTGGCGCGCATATGGGCCAGATCGGACCGGGCTTCGGCCACGGTCTTGCACACCCGGGTTCCGACCTCGATCTGGGACTGCATGAATTCGGCGGCGACCTGGCCGCGCAGCAGCGACTGGCATTCGGACATCAACGCCTTGGGGGGCTCGTTGGCGAGATCACGGGTCTTGCGATCGACCAGCAGATATTCCTCTTCGATGCCGATGGTCAATTCTGGCGGGTTGAACTTCATGCCACTCCCTCCGGCTGCCTGGCCTCATAGAGGCTGGGATCCGCAAGCACGTCGATCAAGGCATCGCCAATGATGCCGGCAATGCGCTCGACACTTTCCGGTTCGTGGATATGGTCCTGGCGGACCTCGATCAACACATTGGATAGCCCCCGTGAATCGGCGTGATACTCCATGGAGAAACCATGGCCGTTGGCTCCCGAATAGGGCTGGTTCTCGCCGACCTTAAGATCGGGAACCTCTTGCAGACGTGCCAGCAGGGGTTTGACCAGGCGGGGATCGCGATACCACAACAGACCGATATCCCAGGGCCGTTCCCGGCCATTGAAGAAACGGGTGAAACTGTGCAGCGCCACCACCGCAGGCACGGTCCCGGCATTCAGGGAACGGACAATCCGGCCGTCGATGGCATCGTGATAGGGACGGAAGAACATCTCGGCGCGGAGTTCCTTTTCCTCCGGGCTGAGGTCACGGTTGCCGGGCACGACGGCGCCGTCGCTGATGATGCACACCGAAGTCGGATCGTCGAGCGACCGGTTGACGTCGATCATCAGGCGGGAATAGTTCGTCAATATCAGAGGGGCATCGAGCCGGGCGGCAACCGCACGGCCAAGCTCGGCGACGCCGATATCGGAGCTGATATGACGGCCCAAATGCTCGGGCCCAAGGCCAAGATTTTCCAGCGCCGCCGGTATGGCGGACCCGGCATGGTCACAGGTCAAAATGACCTTGGCCATGCCATCGGCGTTGACCGCTTCGAACACCGGCGGGTCGTCCTTGCCGATAAGCAATTGGGTCTCCGCGACAATGGTTTCGATCTTTTCGAACATGGACACAATATAGCGTTAATTCAGGCGTTTTCGAGAGCCGCCGCGACCCGCTGCCAAGACACGGGCCATGATTCCCGGCGAGGATGACGGCAAAGCGTTAACCAACTCTGACGCTGAACCCGATTATTTCCCGAAATTGCCCCCGCGAAAGCGCGAATTTCCCCCTAAAAGCGGGAATTTCCCCCCTTAAAGCCCGGTCCCCATACCGGGCGGCTTCGGGCCGCCGGTGGCCCAATCGAGCAGTTCCACCGTATGGACCACCGGAATCTCGGTCGCGGCGCTGATCTGGATACCACAGCCCATATTTCCAGTGGCGATGACGACCGGCCCCATGGCTTCTATTTCCTTCGCCTTGCGGTCGCCAAGCCGGGTCGAGAGTTCGGGCTGCAACAGGCCATAGGTGCCGGCGGCGCCACAGCACATGCCGTTCTCGGGCGCATCAAAGACATCGAACCCGGCGGCGCGCAACAACGCCATGGGCTCTTCCACGACCTTCTGGCCGTGGTGCATGGAGCACGGCGAGTGGTAGGCCACCTTGAGGCCTTGGATGCCCTTAGGCGTGGCCACATCCATGTCCTTGATGCGGCCAAAGCTTGCGATCAGGCCCAACCCGACCAGGAAGGTGCTGACGTCGCTGGTGAGTTCGGATATGCGCTCAGCTCGGCGCGCCCAGTCCCTATCATGGGCCAGAATGGCGCCATAATCCTTCATCATGGTGCCGCAGCCCGACGCGTTGTGAAGGATGGCGTCGAGCCCGGCCCCGTCGATCTCGTCCATATAGGCCTTGAGGTTGCCGCGCACCGCCGCCGCCGCGTCCTCGCGGCGGCCAAGATGCTGGGCAACGGCGCCGCAACAGCCGGCGGCCTTGGGCACCACCACCTCGCAGCCGTGGCGGGTCAAAAGACGGATCGTGGCCGAATTGATGGTGGGCGCCAGGAGGCGCTGGACACATCCGGCAACCAGGGCGACGCGCCGCAATTGGTGTCCATCGGCGGGAAATATCCTGGCCTCGGGAATGATGCGGGCGCGGATGCGGGGGCCGATGCGCCGCGCGCGGGTGGGCGAGAGCGGCGGGATCAACACCGGCACCCTGGCCGGCGCCGCCGCCACCAGACGCCACGCCGCCGCCGGCAGGAGGGGCCGCCCCGCCCGTG
>CBDUSV010000399.1:0-2474 GCA_965369885.1 uncultured bacterium | reverse complement strand
CACCGGTTCTCACCCGCCAGGGGGTCGAGGTCGATCTGTGCCACACCTGCCAGGGCCTGTGGCTCGACCGCGGCGAAATTTTCCAGTTTCCCCGCCATCTTCCCGTCCTGAGCGGGGATTGGCGCTACCCCCGCACGGCAAGTGGCACGAGACCGGCTAATATGACGTTTCGAGCCGTTCCTCTTTCGGTTCTTCCTTGCGCGGTTTGATTTCCGGCCTCAGGGGCAGACCAATCCTGGCCTTCTTGCGGATTTCCTCGACCGTGTTGCCGATCAATATGAAGCGCTCCGGACTCGTGGGGTGCGTTCCGCTGAATGTAATGCTCTTGGGGGAGATCGTCGCCATTTTGCGCCAGAAGTCCGGTGCCTCCTCGATATCGAACCCGGCGAGCGCCATGGCATAGGTGCCGACGTAATCCGCTTCCTTCTCGAATTCGACGGAGTAGGCCCGCACTCCCATCTTCCTGCCCAGCTCCGAGAACTCACCGCCGGTATTGACGCCAAGGGCGGCAAACAGCACATCGAACAGAAGCCCGCCCATGGCCCCGGCCATGGCATTCTGCTTTTTGGCGTCGATGTGTTTCATGGTGTTGTGGGCTAGTTCATGGGAGACCACCAGGGCGAGTTCCTCATCCAAGGTGGCGAACCGCATCATGCCTTCACTGACGTTGATGGTCTCGCCGTCCGCAGAGGCATCTGGACTCTGTTTTGGCAACATGACGACCCGGAACCTGCACGACATTTGGGTGTGGATCGGGGGTAGCACCACCTCCTTGCCATCCCGGCGCACCGTGAGGCGGATCCCCTCACCACTGGATTTCTTGAACGCCTCCAACTGTTCCGAGAACGTGCCGAGGGCGTTGATGTCGATCAGGACCGTTTGGCCGTTGACCGATTGGATCATATCTCCCGGCCGCAATCCGGCCTTGTAAGCCGGGGAACTTGGCATGACATTGCGGACATTGATATAGGGGGACAGGCCAAAGACACGGCGCGCGGTTTTCCGCATACCACCGCCGAAGCTGTACATGTTCCAGATCGAGAACCCCAGGGTGGGATGGACCCGATCCCCGCATAATGGAACGGCGCCCGACAGCACCTGATAGGCGACATTCTCCAGGCGCTGTGACTGCTTGACCCGGAACTTCAGCACGAATTCCTGCTGCTTGATGACCTCGGCCATGCGGGCCACCGGGTTGGACCGGGGAAGCTGGGCCGTCGGCGCGACACACGCCGCAAGCACCAGGCCCATCAAAAAGGCGAGAATCGGTTTCAACTTCCACCCCCCAAAACGCGCGGCCGGTTCAGTAACTATTTTCCCGTTATTTTGCGATAGCCTATCACGCCCATTGACCGAGTGCCAGGGCTCAGTGATCCGCCCCCCCAACACTAGAGCGGCTTGCCTTCGCTGGTGGCCCAGGCGTCCTGCATGAAGATGTTGGAGGGCTGGGTTTCGTCCAGCACCTTGCGCGCGGCTTCCGCCCCGGCCAGCGGCAGACCGTCGGCCGCCAGCACGCCGATCTGCTTCAGGGCCGAGCCCTGATCCCAATAGAGATGTTCGTGACAGACCTTGTCGCCGCGGAACTTGACGATGATCACCGTCGCGATCTCCACCACCTTGCCGGTGGGTGGGATGCCGGGGAAATAGCGGTCGATCACCGCGTCGTGGCGGAACTTGGTGAAGCTCTCCAGCACCAACTGGTCGGGCCCGACGGTGTAGGAGATCCGGGTGCGGTCGCGGCCGCCGGCGTTCTGATCGACGAAGTGGTACTTGTAGAAGCGCTTGAGGTGGTCGTGGCCGACGCCGCCGGCCAATGTGGGCACGTGGTTGACATAGGGCTCGTCGATCATGGTCGCCATGGTGGCATCCACATCCCGGGTGGTGAATTCATGATAGGTGTGCTCGGCGAACAGCGCCGCGAAGTCATAATAGGGCCCGAGCACCCGGCGTATCAGTTCGAGGGAGCGGGAATGGGCCAGGCTGTCGGCCCGGCGGTGGAAGGTGCGGCCCGGAATGGCGAAGCCGGGCCCGGCCTCGGGCCAGTCATAGACCCGCGAGCCGTCCTTGCGGCCGACAAGCCCGCGCCCCAGGCTTTCGGCAGCCGTGGCCGCTTCCGGGGCATCGGCGGTGCCGAAGTGGAGCACATAGGGGCACGGCAACGCCGCCATCATGTCCGCCTCATCGCCAAGGGCCGGGGCATCGTAGGCGACCACCGCCTGGAAGCCGGCCTCGGCGGCGGCGCGGCAGGCGAGCACGCCGCCGGTGCCGTGGCCGATGGCGCAGATGCCGCCCTCGGTGGCGTCAAGCGCGCGCAACCGGTCAGCGGCGGTGATGATGTCGGCCACCGCCAATTCGGACGCCAGGGCCAGGACCGAATAGCCCTCCTCGCCGAACAGATCCGCCCGCGCCCGCAGTCCCTGATCGAGCCCGGCCTGATCGCCAAGCAAAAGCACCCCCGGCCCGGCGCCGCTGTG
>CBDUSV010000398.1:0-2476 GCA_965369885.1 uncultured bacterium | reverse complement strand
TGGGCATGAACGACCATTTGACCCCGGCGGGAAAACCGGCGCCGCCACGGCCCCTGAGCCCGGATTTCTTCATCTCCTCGATGATCCATTCGCCGCCCTTGTCGATCAACGCCTTGGTTGCATCCCAATCGCCCCGGGCGCGGGCGCCGGCAAGGCCCGGATCGCCGATGCCATAGAGGTTGGTGAAGATGCGGTCTTGATCGGAAAGCATCAGCCCTTCCCCATGTCCGAGGTCAAAGTGTTGGGGCCCGATGACGGCGCCGAACCCTGGCGGCCGCTTTGCGACCCCGCCTTTGGTGTCTCGCCTGATTTGTATGCTTCCAGGACGGCGGTGGTGCTGGCGGCGTCCAGGTCTTCGAAATAGTCATCATTGACCTGCATCATCGGCGCATTGACACAGGCGCCGAGACATTCGAGCTCACGCAGGGTGAAGGCGCCATCGGCGGTGGTTTCGCCAAGATCGATGCCGAGGGTTTTGCGCGCCGCCGTCACCACATCGTCGGAACCGCAGAGCCAACAGGGCGTGGTGGTGCAGACCTGGACCAGGTTGCGGCCCACCGGTTCAAGATTGAACATGGAATAGAAGGTGGCGACCTCATAGACCCGGATCTCGGCCATGGCGAGCAGTTCCGCCACCGCCGCGATGGCGGCGGGCGGCAACCAGCCACCATTTTGACGCTGGGCGAGATCGAGCACCGGCAGCACGGCGCTGGCCTGGCGGCCTTCCGGGTAGCGCGCCATGATATCCCGGGCCTCGGCCAGATTCTCGGCCTCGAAGGCGAAGCTCGCGGGCGCGGCGCTCATCGATCGATCTCGCCGAAAACGATGTCGAGGGAGCCGATGATGGCGACCACGTCCGCCAGCATGTGGCCCTTGGATAGAAATTCGAGGGCCTGGAGGAAGGCGAAACTGGGGGCGCGGATTTTGCACCGGTAGGGCTTGTTGCTGCCGTCGGCGACGACATAGACGCCGAACTCGCCCTTGGGCGCCTCGACCGCGGCATAGACCTCGCCGGCGGGCACGTGATAGCCCTCGGTATAGAGCTTGAAGTGATGGATCAACGCCTCCATCGATTGCTTCATCTCATTGCGTTTCGGCGGCGCAATCTTGTTGTCGTCGACCACCACCGGGCCGGCCTCCATCTGGTTGATGCACTGTTTCATGATCGAGATGGATTGGCGCATCTCCTCGATCCGCACCAGATAGCGGTCGTAACAGTCCCCGTTCTTGCCGACCGGGATGTCGAAATCGACCTGATCATAAACTTCATAGGGCTGGGCCTTGCGCAGGTCCCAAGCCAGGCCCGAGGCCCTCAGCATCGGCCCCGTAAACCCCCAATCCAGGGCCTGGTCGGCGGTGGCGATGCCGATATCGACGTTGCGCTGCTTGAAGATGCGGTTGTCAGTCAACAGGGTCTCGAGATCGTCGATATGGGCCGGGTAGGTTTCGCAAAACCCCATGATGTCGTCGATCAGCGCCGGCGGCAGATCCTGATGAACCCCGCCGGGGCGGAAATAGGCGGCATGCATGCGCGAGCCCGAGGCGCGCTCATAGAACTCGAGCAGCTTTTCCCGCTCCTCGAAGCCCCAGAACAGCGGTGTCATGGCGCCGACATCGAGGGCCATGGTGCAGATGTTGAGGATGTGGTTGAGGAGGCGGCTGATCTCGGCGTACAGCACGCGAATATAGCGCGCCCGCAACGGCGGCTTGATGCCGAGCAGGCGCTCCACCGCCAGGGCGAAGGCATGCTCTTGGGACATCGGGGCGACATAGTCGAGCCGGTCGAAATAGGGCACCGCCTGCAAATAGGTCTTGTGCTCGATCAGCTTCTCGGTGCCGCGGTGCAGCAAACCGATATGGGGGTCGGCGCGTTCGACAATCTCGCCGTCCATCTCGAGCACCAGGCGCAGGACCCCATGGGCAGCCGGATGCTGGGGGCCGAAGTTCACGGTGAGGTTCTGAATCTCGGCCATCACTCGTCCTTGCCGTCCGCCTTGTCGGCTTTTTCATCGCCCGGGAGCACCGGCGCCGAGCCTTCCCATGGGCTCAGGAAATCGAAGTCGCGGAATTCCTGTGTGAGCTTGACCGGTTCATAGACGACGCGTTTCAGCTCGTCGTCATAGCGCACCTCGACATGGCCGGTGAGGGGAAAATCCTTGCGCAGGGGATGACCCTCGAAACCGTAATCGGTGAGGATGCGCCTGAGGTCGGGATGGCCCGAGAACAGAATGCCAAAGAGGTCCCAGGCCTCGCGTTCCCACCACCCGGCGGAGGAGAACACGCCGGTCACCGACGGCACCGGCGTGGCCTCGTCGGTGTGCACCTTGACCCGAATGCGAAGGTTCTGACGCAGGCTGAGAAGGTGATAGACGACCTCGAAGCGCTGTTCGCGGTCGGGATAATCGACGCCGCAGACATCGATAAGCTGGCGGAACTGGCAATTGGTGTCGTCGCGCAAACCGGTCAGGACCTTGAC
>CBDUSV010000397.1:0-2526 GCA_965369885.1 uncultured bacterium | reverse complement strand
GCCGCCTCGGCCGTGGCAATTTTCACCAAGGCCAGGGACCGGGTATAGTCGTCCTTGATGGATTGGGCCGTCTTCAAGGCAGCTTCCATCTGACCCGCCGCCGCCTGCCCCTCTGCCACTCCCATGAAAACCACGGAGCGGTGCAAGTCGCCCTTGACCGAACCCGCCGTCTTCAACGCGGCGGCAATTTGACCCGCCGCCGACTGGGCCTCCGCAAGTTCCGCATAGGCATAAGAACGGGTGTCCCTGGAATAGATAGACCCGGCGGTGTCATCCTTGATCAATCGAGCCGCCTTCACCGCCATGGCGAGGACATCATTTTTGCTGGGAAGCGATGTGGTGACGGGTATGACGGGGGGTGCCGCGGTGGGTACCGTGGGAGGTGTTGCGGGGGGTGCAGCCTTTGCCTGCCTGGCCTCGGCAATGGCCTTGGCGACCGCCGCAAGCGAAACCGTGCCGATGGCCTCGCCGGAGCGAAGCCGGACGGCAATGTCGGATGATGGAAACCTGTCGACGATCAGTTTGAGATTGTGTTGGGCGGCGATCAGGTTGGCGAGGGCGTCATCAGGCTTGAGGGTTTCCGCTGCTTTGATTTGCTTCTGCGCCACCTGGAACACCTGGTTGGCTTTTTCATTGGGGTCGGAACATCCCACCAGCAACAGGGTGGCGAACAGACAGGCAAGGATTTGTTTCATCTCAACCACCCGGGCCATGAGGGCCGCCGCCGCATTCAGCTTACGAACCCTGGCCTGCCTCTCTAAGTGATTCAAGTGTAATTTTTTCATACTTGATTGTTCTGGATCAAGCCCCCAAAGTTCCCATGTCATGGCGGCTGGGGAGTGGCGGCTGGGGAGTGGCGGCTGGGATGAAGCAGGAAAGAAGCCGATCCGCGCGATGGAGAGTGGCGGGACTGTCTATCCTATTGGCGGTCTCATTGGTGGCCTTGGTTCCCTTGGCGATTCCCGCCATTGACCGGGCCGATCTGATTATCGGCATGGTCGCCGTTAAATTTGGCGACCATGAGAAGGCGCATGGTAAATTTCTGCCTTTGGCCGAGCGCGGCGACAAACTGGGCCAATACCATCTTGGCTTATTGTACGTCAGGGGCAAAGGCGTGCCGAGGAACTATTCCGAGGCGGCGAAATGGTTTCGCGCCGCTGCCGATCAGGGCCTTGCGGAAGCCCAGTTCAATCTCGCCATCATGTACGGTCGGGGTCGTGGCGTCCGCCAGGATTTTGTCCGCGCCCACATGTGGCTTAACCTCGCGGCGGCGCAAGGCCTGAAACGTGCAATAAAAACACGCGACATCTCTGAAAAGAAGCAGTTAACCCACGCCCAACTCGGCGAAGCGCGGCGCCAAGAGCGGGAGTGGCGGGCGGCGCAGGAGCGGAAGCTGGAACAAAGACGCGTGCTTAAGGAGAAAAGCTTCTATGCCGCCATCGTTCACACCGTGCGGACCAGAATTTTGTCTGTTGTATCACCACAAAAGCCCGCCCGGTCTCTTGCCGGGGCCTGGCGGTCGGCGCCAATTCTCGGCCAGTTGGGCCAGATACAAATTACCGTGACGTTCAACCCGGACGGTTCGTTCACCAAGAAAGACAACTTCCTGAGTTTCCGGGGAACCGATCCCGATATTGAATATTTTTGGGGCATTTCCAATGGTACCTACTCTGTATCCGGAGACAAGGTCACTCTGGATTTCGACAAGATATGGATGGTTCAGAAAAAGCGTAGCGAAGATGCGGTTAAAAGACCCCCCGAACCGGTCCGGGGCCAGGCCCGCCGCGTCATTGCACATTGGCCAGTCGAAGATTTATTGTTTCTATCGAAGAACAAGGATCATCCACTCAAGCGCATAAAATGACCCTCCGCCCTGCGAGCGGGGGCACGGCAATCACTGATAAACCACCCCACCATGCGCCTTCTCAATGCGCGGAACTCTCCGGGACAGGACAAAACAATGTCACAGCCATCAGACGATCTATTTCGCGTCACCCTTCTTGGCACCGGGGCGCCGCCGCCGGTAATCGGCCGTTTCGGGCCGAGCACGCTGGTTGAAGTCGGGCCGGAAAAATTCATCTTCGACGCCGGGCGCGGGGCGCTGCAAAGGCTCTTCCAGCTTGGCGTGGCGTTCGGCGATATCACCGGGATGTTCCTGACCCATCACCATTCGGATCATCTGGTCGGCTTCACCGATCTTTGGCTGACCGGCTGGATCGGCCGGCCTTGGGGCCAGCGCACCCAGCCCCTCAAGGTGTGGGGGCCTGAAGGAACCCATCAGATGGCCGAACATCTGCCGCTTGCCTTCGCCACCGACATCCGGGTTCGCAGCCATGCCTACCCGCCAGAGGGCGTCAAGCTGGTCTCGGCGGAGATCGGCGAAGGCGTGGCCTATGAGGCAAACGGCGTCACCATCACGGCGTTCAAGGTCGATCATGGCGGCGAAGATCTCGACGCGTTGGGCTATCGCATCGATTATGACGGGCGGGCAGCCGTGTTGTCGGGAGACACCACCTTCAACGAAAA
>CBDUSV010000396.1:0-2533 GCA_965369885.1 uncultured bacterium | reverse complement strand
TTCTCACAACCCGGGACTGCCATGGGATAATGATGAGCCACTGACCACAGCTCAGAGGATCTTCCATGGCCGCTGAAATCGCCTTCAACCCCGCCTGGATCGGCGCCGCCGCCGCCGTACTCACCACCGCCGCCTTTGCCCCCCAGGCGATCAAGGCGTGGCGTACGCGCTCCACCGACGATATATCGCTGGCGATGTTTCTGATTCTGATGGCGGGCATCGCCCTGTGGCTGGCCTACGGCGTCCTGATCCGAGACACCCCGCTGATCGTGGCCAATTCCGTCACCCTGGTGCTTGCCGGCGCCATCCTCGCCGCCAAGATCAGGTTTCGCTAGCTTGGCGGCCTGGGCTGGCTTTGTGCTATGGATAGGCGTGACCGGAGTGATCGACGCCAATGGGGGCGCGCCTTAAGCGATGATGATCTTCCGCCAATTGTTCGACCCGGAGTCGTCCACCTACACCTATCTGCTGGCCGACAGCGTCACCGCCGACGCGATCCTGATCGACCCGGTCTACGAGCAGGTGCGCCGCGATTGCGCGCTCTTGGACGAGCTTGGCCTCAAGCTCACCCACACATTGGAGACCCATGTCCACGCCGACCATGTCACCGGCGCCTGGCTGTTGAAGCAGCGCACCGGCAGTGTCATCGCGCTGTCCGAGCATGGCGGCACCACCGGCCACGACCGCGCCCTTGGCGATGGCGACCACATCGCCTTCGGCGCGCGTCATCTCGATGTCCGCGCCACGCCGGGCCACACCGATGGCTGCCTCACCTATGTGCTCGATGACCGATCCATCGCCTTCACCGGCGATTGCTTGTTAATCCGGGGCTGCGGGCGCACCGACTTCCAACAGGGCGACGCCGCCGAAATGTTCCGCTCGATCCATGGCCGCATCTTTTCCCTGCCCGATGAGTGCCTGCTTTACCCGGGCCATGACTACCGCGGCCTGACGGTGACCAGCGTCGGCGAAGAAAAGCGCTTCAACCCACGGCTCGGCGGCGATCTCAGCGTCGGAGATTTCACCGGCTACATGGACAATTTAGGCCTCGCCCACCCGCGCCAGATCGCCGTCGCGGTGCCGGCCAACCTCCGAAGCGGGCAGCCCGAGGGCGGCCAGGCACTTGGTCAAGCACTGGGCGATGAGCCCACCTGGGCGCCGCTGACCTACACCTTCGCCGGCATCTGGGAGATCGAGCCCCAATGGCTCGAGGACCATCTGCTTCACACCCAGATCATCGATGTGCGCGAGGCCGACGAGTTCGAGGGCCCGCTGGGCCACATCCCGGGCGCCCGGCTGATCCCCTTGGGTGAGCTCGCCGGGCGCACCGGCGAGATCAAGGCCGGCACGCCGGCAGTCACGGTGTGCCGCGCCGGCGGGCGTTCGGCCCAGGCGACGGTGATCCTGGCGCGCGCCGGGCTCACCATGACCGCCAACCTCGCCGGCGGCATGCTGCGCTGGCACGCCCAGCGCTGCCCGGTCGAAGGCGCCAGCGAGTAGGGGCGAGTAGGTGGGGGGGCAAATTCGCTTTTGCCCTATGGCGGCCGGGCTCTAAGGTTTCTCCACCAAGAGGTCCGGGTTGCGCTTTCCTATAATCTGACCAGGAACGCCACGGCCAAGACCGTAAAGAAGGCCACGAAGATGATCTTGGGGATTAACTGAAGCATTGACGCATTTTCGCTGCCGCAGTTCTGGCATTTCAACAATGCCGCCGAAACCTCGTGACCACAATTTCTACACTTAGCCAAGATGGTCTCCTAGAATTGACGGTCACCCGTCAACCACCCAGAGTACCAACAAAATCAGTATCGGTGCAATATGGGGGCCCCTAATCCCCGAAGCCGTAAAGCCGGGCCGGGTTCTCCACCAAGACGCGCCGCCGCGTCGCCTGGTCGGGGGCGATTTCGGCCAGCAGGTCCAAGAGATCGCCTTCATTGGGGGTGCGGCCGGGCTCGAATGTGTTGCCGTGGGGCCAGTCCGTGCCCCAGATCACCCGGCCGGGCGCCGCCTCGATCACGGCCTGGGCGAACGGGATGACATCGGTGAAGGGAAGCCCGTCCGCGACTTTGTCCCTTGCGGCAACCGGCACCGCGCTGATCTTGTCGAAGGCGCAGAGCTTGGTCCAGAACCGCTCATCGGTGAGCAGATCCAGCATTAGCCGAAACGCCGGCTGATCCAACCCATGGGGCGGGTGGATCCGCGCCATGTGGTCGATCACGGTCGGAAGCGGGAGTGCGCGGATGAAATCCTCATGGGCCAGCAACAGACGCGGCTCCACATGCAAATCCAGCGACCAGCCCAACGCCGCCAAGCGCGGAACCGCGGCGGCAATCAGATCGGTCGAGCCCGCCCGGTCCGACATCAAAGAGAACCGCGCGCCGCGGATGCCGGCATCGTTCATCGCCGCGAGCTCGCCATCCGTGGTGTCGCCGTCGATGTTGGCGACGCCCAGAAGACGGCCCTCCGACCGCGCCACCGCGTCGAGGATCGCCCGATTGTCGGTGCCGTGCGCCGTCGGCTGAACCACCACGCC
>CBDUSV010000395.1:0-2534 GCA_965369885.1 uncultured bacterium | reverse complement strand
CACCGCCGCCGAGAAATCCTTGAAGCCCTTGGCGGGGATGGCAAAAGAGCCGGGGCCGCCGATCACATGGTCGAGGTAGAACAGGTGAAGACCCGGGTAAAAGCCGTCGAGGATGGGCAGGCCGTTGATGGTGATGCCCTGTTTCGCCACCAGATCGCGGGCCAGGGACGCCGGATAGCCCCGGTTGGTGGGGCCATCGCCGGAAATGTCGATGACGCGCCGCTTGCCCTCGAAGTTGTTGTTGGCGAACAGCGAGGCGCCGAACAGGATGGCGTCGCCGACCGCGGTGCCGCCGCCATACAGCACCCGTTCCCTGCCTTGGAGCTCATTGGCGAAACTCTTGGCGCTGGCGGCGTCCTTGATCAGGGTCCAATCGGCGATGGTGACGTGCAGCTCGGACCCGGTCCATTCCACAAAGGTGACGGCGATGGCGCCATGGGTGCCGTTGCGGATGGCGCGCAGCACACGGGGGTTGCGGAAGGCGTTGGCGTAGCCGAAACGTTGCAGGGCGTATTCTTCGTCATCGACGCTGCCCGAGGCATCGACGGCGAGCACGATCTCCACATCCACCGGTTGGGCCCGGGCCGGCCCCGGCATGACCAGAGCCAGGCTCAGCACCACAGCCGAAACCGCCATGGAGAGATGACGCGAAATCATGGCCGCGATGTTACGCGGGCTGGCCCGGCGAGGTCCAGCCCAACCGTGCATCACCAGTGCGGAATTACAAGCGGTCCTTGAGGCCGTTGAACCAGTCGAGCCTTTCGCGGACCTGGTCGATGTCGTGATCGAGCCATTCGAGGAAATAGCCGCCCGCTTCGGCGTGGTTGCCGCGCAGCTCCAAAAGCCGTGCGAGTTCGGCATGGCAGGCGTCGGTTATGATCACCGCCTGATCGCGCTGGCCGCCGGATTCAAGAAGATGGAGGAAGCGCATCTTGAGGGCGATGACAAGCTTGTTGAGGTCATTGAACGGGGTGCGCACGGTTGACAGCATCAGGGTTTCGACCTCTTGACGGCCGTCGGCGGTGATCTGCAACTTGGCCTTGTCGCGGTTTTGCTCGGCGTCGGCATCGACGAATTCGATCAGGCCCTCATAGCGCAGCAACTCGATGGAGGTGCCCATGACGTCGATCATCGGCCCCATGATATGGCCGGTGAAATCGCGGACCTCGGCGGCCAATTCGCCATAGCGCATGGCGCCGCCGCACAAGACGCCAAGGGCGGTGAGGCGGATCGCTTCCTTGGGCATTAAAGAATGGTCGGGGTACATCTCAGTTCTTCCCTAGTTATGGCGTGGCCCTCACGCGGCGGCTTTGATATTCAGCCGTTGCCAAACTTCCGTCAAGGCCGAAACCAGGTCCGCCATCATCTCGTCGGTGTGTAAGGGCGATGGCGTGATGCGCAGCCGTTCGGCACCCTGGGGCACGGTCGGGTAGTTGATGGGCTGAATATAGATGCCGTGATTGGCCAGAAGCTCATCGCTTGCCAGTTTGCACAGCGCCGCGTCACCCACCAGAATCGGGACGATATGGCAGACCGAAGGCATGAGCGGCAGCCCCGCCGCCGTCAACATGCGTTTCAGGGTGGCGGCGCGCTCCTGATGCCGCTCGCGCTCTTGTGAGCTGGTCTTGAGATAACGCACGCTGGCCAGGGCGCCTGCGGCGATCGCCGGCGGCAACGCCGTGGTGAAGATGAAGCCGGGGGAATAGCTCCGCACCATGTCGACCAGGGCCGCCGAACCGGTGACATAGCCGCCCATGACGCCGAAGGCCTTGGCCAGGGTGCCTTCGATGATGGTGACCCGGTCCATGATCCCTTCGCGTTCGGCGATGCCGCCGCCGCGGGGGCCGTACATCCCAACCGCATGGACCTCGTCGAGATAGGTGATGGCGCCATGGCGATCGGCGATGTCGCAGATCTCGGCAATCGGGGCGATATCGCCGTCCATCGAATAGACCGACTCGAAAGCGACGATCTTGGGTGTCTCGGGGCTGTTCTCGGCCAACATCTGGTCAAGATGGGCGGGATCGTTGTGGCGGAAAATCCGCTTCGGGGCGCGGGAATTGCGCATGCCTTCGATCATCGAGGCGTGATTGAGTTCATCGGAATAGATCACGCATTCCGGCAGCATCCTGGCCAGCACGCTCAAGGTCGCCTCGTTGGAAATATACCCAGAGGTGAATAGCAGCGCCGCTTCCTTGCCGTGGAGGTCGGCGAGCTCGCGTTCGAGCAAGACGTGATAATGATTGGTGCCGGAGATGTTGCGGGTGCCGCCGGCGCCGGCGCCGGACTTCTGCAACGCCTCGGTCATGGCCTCGACCACCATGGGGTTCTGTCCCATGCCGAGATAATCGTTGGAGCACCACACCACCACGTCACGGGTGCTGTTTCCGTCTTCATGCTTGACGGCTTGGGGAAAATCACCGGCCTTGCGCTCAAGATCGGCGAACACCCGGTAGCGCCCTTCACCTTTCAACTGGGCGATCGCCTCGGCGAAGAACTTTTCGTAATCCATCACACCAATTCTCCTGCGGAGT
>CBDUSV010000394.1:0-2536 GCA_965369885.1 uncultured bacterium | reverse complement strand
GAATATTCGTCCTGCAGGGACGCCACCGGATGCACCGACAAGGCGCGCTGGATCAATTCCGGCGAGGCGTCCTTGGAAAGCGCGATGTGGCGGGTCTTGCCCTCGGTCACCATCTCGGCCATGGCGCCCACCGTGTCCTCGATCGGCACGTTGGCATCGACCCGGGAAATGCAGATCACGTCGAGGCAATCTATCTCCAGGCGTTCCAGGCTGGCCTCGGTGGTCATGCGGATGTGCTCGGCCGTGCCGCTGACGGCGACGCCATCGGGGGTGCGGGTGGTGCCCATCTTGGAATGGATGACCACGTCCGCGCGGCGGCCCTTGATCGCCTTGGCAATCAGGGACTGGTTGTGGCCGGCGCCGTAATTGTAAGACGTGTCGAGGAAATTGACCCCGAGCTCGAAGGCGCGGTTCAGGGTCGCCAGGCATTCGTCGTCGTCCTGGGCGCCGTAGCACCCCGACATGGACATGCAGCCGAGCCCGATGGGCGACACCTGAAGATCGGTCTGGCCGAATGTGATGCGATCCATGATGGAGCCTCCCCTAGAATTTACATTATTGGTCAGGGTGATTATTGCCCGCTGCGGCCGGCAAAGCCATCGACAAAGCCATGGCCAGGGCCGCGGGCGCCATATAATCTGCGCCCATAGGGAGTGTCTATCATGCTCGAGCTTTACCACGGCCAGATGTCGGTGTGTTCCGTCAAGGCGCGGCTCGCCCTGGCGGAGAAGGGCCTGGACTGGGTCGACCATCACATCCATTTGTTGGATGGCTGGCACCAGACCCCGGAATACAAGAAGATCAACCCCAACGCCAAGGTGCCGGCGCTGGTCCATGATGGCACCCCCATCCTCGAATCCACCGTGATCAACGAATATCTCGACGATGCCTTCCCCGAGGTGCCCCTAAAGCCCGCCGACGCCCTGGGCCGCGCCCGCATGCGGCTTTGGACCAAGCAGTTGGACGAAGGGGTGCATTTGGCGATCGGGACGCTCACCCATTGCATCGCCTACCGCTACCAGCGCCTCGATTGGCCCAAGGAACGCTGGGAGGCTTATCTCAAGAACAAGCCCCTGGCCGCCAGCCGGGAGCGCAGCGAGGAGAGAATTTTAAAGGGCATCGATTCGAAACTGTTTGCGCCGGCGCTGGCCCGGGCCGAAAAGATGGTGGCGGATATGGAGACCGCGCTGGGTGACGGGCCATGGCTCGCCGGCGACAGCTTTTCCCTGGCCGACATCGGCTTCACGCCCTACATCCTGCGTCTCGGCCATCTCCAGCTCACCCCGATGTGGGACAAGTGCCCACGCCTGGCCGACTGGTACGAACGGATCCAGGCGCGGGCCAGCTTCCAGACCGCGGCGGCAGACTGGTTCAATGACGACGCGGTCACGCTGATGGCCGATAAGGGCAAAGAGGAATGGCCCCGCATCCGCGACATGCTGGGCGTGGTTCCGGCGTGAGCGGATAAGCCCTAAAGGCCGTAGAGCACCCGGGCGTTGTCGCTGAGGATTTTATCGATGACAGCCGGTGCGACCTTGCCGTCGGCGCGCAGCTTGCGCATGGCGTCGATATCGGTCGAGGTGTCGTCGTGGCCGTAATCGGTGCCGACGATCAGCTGGCCCTCGCCGGCGTAGGAGATGATGTAGTCGAGATCGTCGGTGGCTTGACAGGCGACGAACATGTTGTTGTCGGCCAGCATGGTGTCCGACATCTCCTTGCCCTTGCGCTTGAGCCGGATCATCAAATCGTTCAGCACATAGGGAATCCACATGGCGCTGACCTCGACGAAGCCCCAGCGCAGCGCGGGGAACATGGCCGGGATTTCGTCCTGGAGCAGGGATTGGAAGCATGACACCACCGGCAGCTTAGAGCGCCCGAGCCCGGGTTCATCTTCATAGACGGTGCGGACGGCGAAGCTGCCATTTCCGGCATGGAGGCAGATGGGAAGGTCGAGCTTCTCCGCCAACTCATACATCTTGAAGAAATAGGGGTTCGACAGGCGGCGTTCGCATTCAAGCCCGCGCATGAAGATGCCGCAGGCGCCGTTGGCCTTGGCGAATTCCAGCTCTTCCAGGGTCTTGTCCATGCTCATCAGCGGCGGCATCACCACCCAGCGCAAGCGCTCCGGCGCCTTTTTCCAGATCTCGGCGAGCCAGCGATTGTAGCTCTTGCAGATGGCGTATTCCACGTCCCCATTCTGGGTCCAGGGGCGCAGGAAGGCGGTGGGGTAGAGCACCTGGATATCGACATCGAGCTCGTCCATGTGCTTTAGCCGGTATCCGATATCCTCCATCTCGCGGGAGCCCCGGGGGATGGTGTCGCCGATATTGCCTTCCTTGGGCTGGATGCGGCCGTCGATCACCCAATATTGGCGCTGCACCCCGCCGGCATTGGATTTGTAGAGCTCGCTGTCGTCGGATGTGTCATTGACCACGTGGGGCCGGAAGTGGCTGAATTCCTCGTCGATGTAATCGAAGGTGGCGGGACATTCGACCACATGGGCGTCGGCGTCGATGGCTCCCATGGAACTCTCCTT
>CBDUSV010000393.1:0-2537 GCA_965369885.1 uncultured bacterium | reverse complement strand
CATGCAACTCAAGAATGAGAACCTGTTTCGCCAGCAGTGCTATGTCGATGGCGCCTGGATCGACGCCTCGGACGGCGCCAGCTTCGAGGTCAACAACCCCGCCGACAATTCGATCATCGGCACCGTGCCCCGGCTCGGCCAGGACCAGACCCGCGACGCCATCGAGGCCGCCAACCGGGCCTACCCGGCATGGCGCGCCAAGACCGCCAAGCAGCGCGCCGCCATCATGCGCACCTGGTACGAGCTGATCATCGAGAACGCCGACGATCTTGCCCTGATCATGACCACGGAACAGGGCAAGCCCTTGGCCGAGTCCAAGGGCGAGGTGGTGTATTCCGGCTCGTTCGTCGAATGGTTCGGCGAGGAGGGCAAGCGGGTCTATGGCGACACCATCCCGGAAAACGCCCCGGGCCGGCGCATCATCGTCATCAAGGAGCCGATCGGCGTCGTCGCCTCGATCACGCCGTGGAACTTCCCCTCGGCGATGATCACCCGCAAGGTGGCCCCGGCCATGGCCGCCGGCTGCACCGTGGTGGCGCGCCCGGCCTCCCAGACGCCCTATTCGGCCTTCGCCCTGGCCGAGCTTGCCGCCCAAGCCGGGGTGCCCAAGGGGGTGTTCAATGTCATCACCGGGCAGGCCTCGGTCCAGGGCGCCGAGCTCACGTCCAACCCCATCATCCGCAAGCTGTCCTTCACCGGCTCCACCGAGATTGGCAAGTTGCTGATGGAGCAATGCGCCGGCACGGTGAAGAAGATGTCTCTGGAGCTTGGCGGCAACGCGCCCTTCATCGTGTTCGACGACGCCGATATCGACGCCGCGGTGGCCGGCGCCATCGCCTCCAAATACCGCAACACCGGGCAGACCTGCGTCTGCGCCAACCGGCTTTTGGTCCAGGACGGGGTGTTCGACGCCTTCACCGCCAAGCTGATCGATGCGGTCGAGGCGCTCAAGGTCGGCAACGGCGTCGAAGACGGGGTCCAGCAGGGCCCGTTGATCGATATGAAGGCGGTGGAAAAGGTCGAGGAACACATCGCCGACGCCGTCGCCAAGGGCGCCAAGATCGTCACCGGCGGCAGGCGCCACGCCCTCGGCGGCACCTTCTTCGAGCCCACCGTTTTGTCCGGCGTCACGCGTGAAATGATGGTGGCGAGCGAGGAGACCTTCGGCCCGATGGCGCCGCTGTTCCGCTTCAAGACCGAGGACGAGGCCATAAGCATGGCCAACGACACCGAATTCGGCCTCGCCGCCTATTTCTATTCCCGCGATGTCGGGCGCTGCTGGCGGGTCGCCGAGGGGCTGGAATACGGCATCGTCGGCATCAATGAAGGCATCATCTCCACCGAGGTCGCGCCCTTCGGCGGCATGAAGGAATCCGGCATCGGCCGCGAGGGCTCCCACTACGGCATCGATGAGTTCATCGAGATCAAGTATCTCTGCATGGGCGGCCTCGACGCCTAGGGGCGCTGCACCATGGCCGATTATGATTTCGATCTGTTCTGCATTGGCGCCGGATCCGGCGGGGTTCGCATCACGCGCCGCGCCGGCGCCGCGGGCAAGCGCGTCGCGGTGGCCGAGGAAAGCCGCATCGGCGGCACCTGCGTCAACCGTGGCTGCATCCCCAAGAAGTTCTATGTCTTCGCGTCCCACTTCGCCGAGGATTTCGAGGACGCCGCCGGCTTCGGCTGGACGGTGGCGGATGCGAGCTTCGATTGGCCCACCCTGGTCGCCGCCAAGGAAAAGGAGCTCGCGCGCCTGGGCGGCATCTATGACCGCATGCTGGCCGATACCGGGGTGCGTTATGTGGCAGGCCGCGGCGCCCTGATCGATGCCCACACCGTCGAGGTGGCGGGCGAGCGGCACACCGCCGAGACCATTGTCATCAACACCGGCGCCCAGCCCCAGCTTCCCGATATGCCCGGTATTGAGCACGCCATCAGCTCCGATGAGGTCTTTGACCTCGCGGAATTTCCCCAGCGCTTGGCGATCGTCGGCGGCGGCTATATCGCCGTCGAATTCGCCGGCATCTTCAATGGCCTGGGCGCCGAGGTCAGCCTGTTCTACCGCCGGGACAAGATCCTGCGCGGCTTCGATGAAGACGTGCGCACCACCTTGCAGGACGAGATGATCAAGAAGGGCGTCGATGTGGTGCTCGAGACCACGTTTGAGTCCATCGAGAAGACCGGCAATGGGCTTCGCGTCACCACGTCCGCGGGTGACGTGCGCGAGTTCGACCAGGTCCTGATGGCGACCGGGCGCGTCCCCAACACAACGGGCATCGGGCTCGAGGCGGCCGGGGTCACGCTGGGCGGCAACGGCGCCATCATGGTCGATGAATTCTCCCGGACCACGGCCTACAACATCTATGCCATCGGCGACGTCACCGACCGGATAGCGCTGACCCCGATCGCCATCCACGAGGCCCAGTGTTTGTTCGAGACCCTCTATCAGGAAAATCCCACCAGGCCCGACCACCATGATATCGCCTCGGCGGTGTTCAGCCAGCCGACGGTGGCCAGTGTCGGCTACACCGAGGCCG
>CBDUSV010000392.1:0-2553 GCA_965369885.1 uncultured bacterium | reverse complement strand
ATTTGCGCATTCGCCACACCATGTTGCGGGTTGCCGATCTCGAGAGTTCCCTCGAATTCTATACCCGTCTGTTGGGTATGGACTTGATGCGGCGGCGCGAAAACGCCGCCACCAATACCCTTGTCGGCTATGTCGGCTATGGCGAGGAGACCACCGACCACGCCCTCGAACTGATCCAGGAAGCGGACCATAGCGGCGGTTACAGCCATGATGACGCCTATGGCCACATCGCCATCGCGGTCAAGGACATGTATGGCCTGTGCGACGGGCTGAAGGCGGCCGGCGTCGAATTCATCAGTGGCCCGGGACAGAATAGGCCGGACAATCCCAACCTGTTCGCCTTCATCAAGGACCCGGACGGCTATGAGATCGAATTGACGGAAAACATGAGTACCTAGCCGACCCACATATGTCCCAAACGGAAACGGCCCCGCCGATGGCGGGGCCGCTTTTTTTGTGTCCGGCGTTAGCCGTGCCGTCAGGAGCTCTTCTTTTTCTTCTTCTTTTTCTTTTTCTTCTTTTTGCACATCTTCTTGTCCTTCACCAAGGCCTTGCACTTGAAGACCTTGCCCTTGGTGACGGCGGCGCGGGCGAGCTTGGCGAGTTCCGGCGGTGTATTGAGGATTTCCTGCACCACTCGCTGAACCTCTACGCCGGACACCGGATTGATCTCCAGCTTGCGCTTCTTGGCTTCGGCAAGGAACGCCTTGGAGCTGACCGCCGCGTCGAACGCCGCACGCAGAGCGGCGATGCGGTCGGCGGGCACGCCCGGCGGCGTCAGCACGGGACGGCCGATGCGTGACGCCATGGTCATCAGCTTGAGGACCTTGATTTCAGCCTCATTGCGGCCGAGTTCCCAAATCAGCGGAACATTGGGAAGATCCGGCGCCCGCTTCAGGCCCATCTGGACGGGAAGCACGAGCTGCTTGTTCTTCATGTAGTGGGGCGTGATGGACTTGATCGAGGCCCAGGCATTGGAGCCGCGGCCATCGATCTCACCCCGTTCCATGGCCAGGTTCATCTGGGAGCCACCCTGAAAGCCCAGGATGATTTTCATCTTGGTGCCGAGGATATTGTTCATCGCCCGGGGGTACTGACCGGAGGTCGAGCCCGCCCCGGTGCCGCCGACAACGATCTGTTTCTTTTTTAGATCTTCCCAGGTCTTGATGCCCGAGGTATGCCACAGCATGAGGACGTTGTTGCCCTCATTGGAATTGCCGATCCAGATGAACTTGCCGGAATCGATCTTTTTATGTTTCTTCGGCCAGACGATCTGGGCGAAGGGCAGACCCTGGCTGATGGTGGCGATCACCGAGCCGTCCCGGGGCGCCTTGAAGGCGAGATACTGGGCGGCAATGCGGTGACCGGCACCGGGCATGTTCTGGGCGATCATCTTCGGGTTGCCGGGGATGAACTTTCTCATATGGCGGGTGACGAACCGGGCATAGAGGTCATAGCCGCCACCGGGGCTGGTGGAGATGATGACGCGGACCCTTTTGCCCGTATAGAATTCCTTGACCGACACCGCCTCGGCGGAAGACGCCAACAGCGCCACGGACAAGGCCCCGGCCAGGGCAATGGACAGGGATTTTACTGACATTTTCATGTAGGCCTCCTGAAAAGATTATGATTCTAAGCAATTGGGTGGATGATGCGGGCTGGCAGCGGAAATTGCAAGCCTTGAACATATTGCCGGCAAGGGGCTTGCCGCCGCCGGATCGGCCCTTTACCTTGGGTTTTGACTAGGGATGAACTGGGGATCTGAGAGAAGAAGCCCCGGTAAAAGGGACGCCGCCATGATCGAGCTTTACCACAATTCAATGTCGACCTGCGCCCAGAAGGTGCGCATGGTCCTGGCCGAGAAGGGCCTCGATTGGACCGGCCACCATATCGATCTGCGGTCCGCCGAACAGCACAGCCCGGCTTATCTCAAGCTCAACCCCAACGGGGTGGTGCCGACCCTGATCGATGACGGCAACATCGTCATCGAATCGACGGTCATCGGTGAATATCTAGATCAGCGTTACCCTGAACCGCCGCTCCGGCCCGCCGATGCCTATGAGCGCGCCCGCATGCGGTTGTGGACCAAGCAGCTCGACGAGGGGCTTCACGGCCATACCGGGGTTCTCAGCACCGTGATCGCCTGGCGTTTCCAGGACAATCACGAGGCCCAGATCGAGACCATGCCCGATCCCGCCAAGCGCGCCCGCAAACGCGAAAGCATTCGTCTGGGCTATGATGCGCCCATATTTCATGGCGCATTGAAGCGTTACGACAAGCTGTTGGCTGACATGGAGACGGCGTTGGCTGACGGTCCGTGGCTTGCCGGCGGCACCTATTCCCTGGCCGATATCGCCTATGTTCCTTATATGGCGCGGCTCGACCAACTGGGGCTTATGGGCATGACCGCAGAGCGCCCCCATGTGGCCGACTGGTACCGGCGCATCCAGGCCCGTCCCGCCTATGAACAAGGCCTCGGCAAATGGTTCGACCCCAAATATCTCACCCTGATGGGAGAGAAGGGCGCCGAGGCCTGGCCCAAGGTCAAGACAG
>CBDUSV010000391.1:0-2565 GCA_965369885.1 uncultured bacterium | reverse complement strand
ATATGCCCAGCATGTCCTGCGTCCGCGCTCCTAAAACCGGGTCAATCCCGGCAAACCAGCGCCGCAACCCTTTATGAATATAGACCCTAGGCCACCAGCGAGCCCGATCGGCTACCCCGCATGAGATCAAGAAGAATGCCTTCGCGCAGACCCCGGTCCGCCACCCGAAGCCGGCCCACCGGCCAGATCCGCAATATGGCTTCCAGGATGGCGCAGCCGGCGAGCACCAGATCGGCGCGCGATGGGCCGATACAGGGCACCGCCGCGCGGCCCGCACAGTCCAGGGCGAGCAGCCTGGCATTGACCGCCCTCGCCTCCTCGAACGCCATGAAGCAGCCATCGACCTGGGCGCGGTCATAGCTCGGAAGGCCAAGATTGATCCCGGCGAGGGTGGTCACCGTGCCCGAGGTGCCCAGCATCTGCACTTCGCCGCGGCCGATCTTGCGGCGGATTTCGCCGCTGTCATCGAAAGCCTCAAGGGCGGGAACCACCTTGGCGACCATGGCCTCGAACATCTCGGGCAACAGGCGGTCGGCGCCGTAAATCTCGGACAGGTTGATGACGCCCAAGGGCAGCGACGCGCTTTCGACGATGCGGAAGTCCGCTTCGGAACCGGCACAGTCCACCCACATCAGTTCGGTACTGCCGCCACCGATGTCGAACACCAGGGCATGGCCGGACTGGGGCTGCAACAGTGGCGTACAGCCGCTCAGCGCCAGCGCGGCCTCTTCGGTGGTGGAAATGATCTCGATGTCCAGCCCGGTCTCGCGCCGCACCCGATCGAGGAATTCATCGCCATTGCTGGCCCGGCGGCAGGCCTCGGTGGCGACGTTGCGGGCGGTGGCGACCCGGCGACGGCGCATCTTGGCGGCGCAGACCTTGAGGGCATCGATGGTGCGCTCCATGGCCGCCTCGGACAGTTTGCCGTGGCGCTCGATGCCCTCGCCGAGACGGACGATACGGGAGAACGCATCGACCACATGGAACCCCCCCTGTGCCGGCTCCGCCACCAACAGGCGGCAATTGTTGGAGCCAAGATCGAGCGCGGCGCAACTCGGCCTGCGGTGGCGCTGGAATTGCGGCATCCGGTCCCGGCGGCGGTGTCCGTTGCTGGTGATGTCCTTTTGGCCCATGACTGAGCTCTCTTTCCCGTAGCGGCGGTTTCCCTTACCGTGATGTTACTGGAGATTGCCCCGCCAGCGAAGCCCTAAGCGCGGCCCCGGGGCCCGCCAGGGCATAAAAAACTCAGCCCGCCAGGGCATAAAAAACAACTCAGTAGGTCATGGGGATGGTGATTTCGGTAATTTCACCATTAAGATCGATTGCGGCCTCAATGAAGCTCGGCGGGGCGAAGAAGGCTGTCGCGCCATTGGAGAAGGCATAACCCTCGAGGGGAATCCCAAAGAAACCCTGGTCGAATTCACCGTTTCCATTCTCGTCATGGTACACCGCCACCGCATAGCGCCCGGCTTTGAGGCCGGTGAACACGGCAAGGGCCGCCAGCGACCGGGCCGCGACATGGGTGCCCTTGTAGCGGCCTTCACGTTTAGGGAAAGACTGCGGCGTCACATAGAGGGCGAAATGCACATTGCCGGCGTTGGAGCGCAATTCACTCACCTTGACCCTGAGCTCGGCCGCGGCGGCGGGGGCTGAGGCCGCGAAGAGCAGGGCCAGAACCGCCAAGCCGGCCCAGCCGGCACGGGTCACGTCGTGGCGGCGCCAAGTGTTCAACATCGGGGCCGCCGGCTGCGGCCGATGACGCCGAGGCCCGGTAGCTTGATACCCGGGCCCTTGAAGTCGATGCCGAAGACGAGGCCGAACAGGTTCATTTCGAGCCCCTCTTCCAGCGCCGCGATAATGCCGAAAAGCCCGAACAAGCTGAGCTGAAAGCCGCTGCCGCTCGGCGCCAGGGCGACCACGCCATCATCAAGATAATCCTTGCCGACGGCATGGGGCGGAAGGTGGAGCCGCAATTCGGGCACCTTGCGGGCGATATAGGCGATAAAACTGTTGCTATTGGGCCCAGGCCACACCCGGTAGAGCTGGGCAAAGGGGTAACTCTTGGCCGCCGCCATGACCTTCGGGATCAGCTCCTGGGCCATATCCCCGCAATATTCGGCAATGATCCAGGGGCGGCTTCCGTACCAGTAATTGTCGGGTTCCCCGGTGCTGAGGCTAAGCGCGGTGCCTTCGTGCCTCAGATGCCAGCCGATGACCTCGAGGCGGGTGTATTCGGCGGCATCGGCGGGTTTCAGGGCAATCCAGCTGTGAATGCCGAAGATCCCGCGCCAGCTGAAAGCCCGGGCGCCATAGACCTGAAGCACCGCGCCCCGGGTCGTCGCCGGATCGGGCGCCTGACCCGTGGGGTCTTGGCGGGCGTCCCGCCAGGAATATCCGGTTTTGCCATGGGTCACGGCACTGGCCACCAAAGGCAGCAAAAAGACCAGCACAAAGCCGGCGGCGCACCGCCTGAGCCACCGCAACCGTCGCAACTGTCCATGATTCGACAAGGGATCAGGAGACATGCCCGTGGTGAAATTCCGCCCTAGGGAGCCAAGCCACCTT
>CBDUSV010000390.1:0-2581 GCA_965369885.1 uncultured bacterium | reverse complement strand
GGACTCAATTTCCATAGCGCCGTTCTGGACGCCCGCCCTGAAATCAATTGTTCCATGCATATCCACCCCATGATCGGGATCGCCATCTCGGCATTGAAAGGTGGCCTTCTGATCCTGGATCAGCGCGGCTGCATGCTGCACGATCAAGTCGCCTATCATGAGTACGAGGGGTATGCCCGGGCCAAGGACGAAGCCCCTAGGATCGTGGCGGAACTTGGCCTGAAGCACACCATGATCATGAAAAACCATGGTCTTTTGGCGGTTGGCAGGACCGTCGGTGAGACCTTCTATTTCATGATGAGATTGATCGCCTCGTGTGAACTCCAGGAGCGGGTGATGTCAATGGGGGCGGAATTCCAGACTGTTCCCGAGGAGGTCATCAAGGTTGCCAACAGCCAGACGGTGGATCGCTATCGTAACAAACCATTCGGAGAACTGGATTGGAAATTGATGTGCCGGCGGCAAGAGCGCATCGATCCCTCGTTTATGGAATAAGTTGAAGTCCCGCCAAACGTTCGGCCCTTTTGGCAAAGGGCCATGAGTCTTTAACAAAAAAAGACAATGATTTATGGGAGGAACTTTCATGGCGCGACTCGATCATTGCTACAATATCGCCGACATGCGCGAAGTCGCGCGGCGGCGTTTGCCCAAGGGAGTTTTCGAATATATCGACCGCGGTGCCGAAGATGAGGTGGCGCTGGCCGACAACCGGACGTCCTTCCGCGATCTCAAATTTCTCACCCGGTTTTTGGTGGACCTGACCGATGCCGACATGGGGGTCGAGCTGCTTGGCAAGCGCGCCGAACTGCCTATGGCGATCGCGCCCACTGGCATTACGGGGCTTGCCTGGTACCAGGGCGAGGTGGCGCTTGCCCGCGCTGCGGCGGCGGCGGGGATCCCATACACACTCGGAACCACCGCCATCACCTCAATAGAGACCGTTGCCAAGGAGGCTGGCGGACGGCTGTGGTTTCAGCTCTATATGTGGAAAGAAGAAGAGCTTTCATACCAGCTCGTCGCGCGGGCGAGGGATGCCGGATATGAGACGCTGATCGTGACCGTCGATGGCGGGTTGGGGCACATCCGCGAATACAATGCGCGCAACGGCTTTTCGATCCCCTTCAAGCCGTCATTCCGCTCGATCAGCGACATGATGATGCATCCCGAATGGCTGTTGGGCGTCATGTTCCGCTATCTGATGACGACCGGCATGCCGCGCCATGAGAACTATCCCGACAAATACGCCCATCGCATCACCCGGGGCACGGGCAGGAACAACCCGATGCGCAGTGTCGATATGACGTGGGACGACATCGCCAAGCTGCGCGACTTCTGGCCCGGCAAGCTGGTGGTCAAGGGATTGCTAAGGGTTGAGGACGCAGAACTGGCGGTCAAGTACGGAGCTGACGGGGTGGTGGTGTCGAACCACGGTGGCCGTCATCTGGATTCCGCCGCGACGTCCCTCGAAATCCTGCCCGATGTGGCCGCGGCTGTTGGTGGAAAAACCACCATCTTTCTTGACAGCGGCATCCGGCGCGGTGGTGATATCGTCAAGGCATTGGCCCTTGGCGCCGACGCGGTGCTCACCGGCCGCGCCACGCTTTACGGTACCGCGACGGCCGGCCAGGCAGGGGCCGAGAAAGCGCTTTCGATCCTTAAGACCGAGTTTGAGAAGACCATGGGCTATATCGGCTGCCGCAATCCCTCGGAACTAAGCCACGATGTGATCGCGCCCAGGAGCCTCGCCCAGTTTCTCGGTCGTTAAATAAATTAAACTTCATTCCGTGGAGGAAACCCATGGCTTTAACAATCGATCAAATATCAGCCCGCAGCATTGATAAAGACTTTGCCGAAAAGGCGCTGGATATCCCGAGCCTGCTGGTCTCGGCTGACGCCCATATCGACGAGCCGGTTGATCTGTGGGATGAGCTTCCCAAGGAAGACCGCGCCAAGCTGCCGAAACTGGGGCGCCCGCAGGACGGACGGCCCCAGGGCGGCTTTGACCCGAAGATCCGTCTTGATGACATGGACCTGGATGGCGTGGCGGCGGACATTCTCTACCCCACGGCGGTTTTGCGTGCTTTCACGGCGCCTCAAAGGATTCAGGAGGCCGCTTTCAGATTGTACAATGATTGGCTGGCCGATTACTGCAAGACCGCCCCCGACCGTCTTTTCGGCGTTCCCTGTCTTTGCACCTACGACATCGATTGGGCGGTAAACGAAATGCAGAGATGCGCCGATATGGGGCTGCTCGGTGGCCTGGTATGGCAAGTGCCCGATTTTAAGCTTCCTCTATATTCCAGCCACTACGACAAACTCTGGGCCGCGGCGTCGGAGCTCGGTAAGCCGATCAACTTCCACATCCTCTC
Organism: uncultured bacterium; assembly: GCA_965369885.1. Taxonomy (GTDB): domain Bacteria; phylum Pseudomonadota; class Alphaproteobacteria; order SMXQ01; family SMXQ01; genus JAZFWG01. The sequence continues at coordinate 212 of CBDUSV010000390.1, read as the reverse complement.
TGGCTTCACCTATTTCCGTGACCGCAGCAACCTTCACGGCGCCGAGGTCGTGCGTGGCGCGGTCAATACCAGGATGCACGAGGTCCAGACAACCGTGTTCGATCTCATTTGGTACGGCACATTTGATCGCTTTCCAAAACTCAAGGTCGAACTGGTTGAATGCGAGATCGGCTGGATGCCCTTCGTCCTTCAGCAATTGGATTACTATTACA